>NZ_CEEDFC010000011.1:0-252210 GCF_979254005.1 Variovorax sp. AC103
CCGCAACCCCTTCCGCCCCCGCCTCCGAAGGCCCCGACGTCCAGGTGTCCGCCGTGCTGGCGCGCATCCAGGCCTTGTGGTCGTCGCTGGGCCCGGTGGGCCAGCGCATCGCCGACTTCATCGTCAAGAACCCGCGCGAGGTGGTGCACATGTCGGTCAGCGAGGTGGCCGAGCGCACGGGCTCCAGCGAAGGCAGCATCGTCGGCCTGTGCAAGAACCTGGGCGCCACCGGCTTCCAGCAGATCAAGATCGCGCTCGCGCAGGAACTGGTGCGGCCGGTGCAGTTCATCCATGAAGACCTCGACCCGCAGGACAACGCCACGGCGGTGATCCGCAAGATCTTCCAGAGCAACGTGCAGACGCTGCACGACACCGAGGCCACGCTCGACGCCAAGGCGATGGAGCGCGCGGTGAAGCTGTTCCGCAAGGCCGAGCGCATCGAGGTCTACGGCATCGGCAGCTCGGCCACCATCGCGGAAGACGCGCACTACCGCATGCTGCGCATCGGCCTGAACGTGAAGCTGGCGGTCGACTCGCACGTGCAGGCCATCAGCGCTTCGCTCACCGATGCGAAGACGGCCGTGCTCACCATCTCGCATTCGGGCAGCTCGCACGAGACGGTGACGGCCACGCGCCTGGCCAAGGAGGCGGGCGCGTCGACGGTGTGCATCACCAATTTCGGCAAGTCGCCGATCCAGGCCTATGCCGACGTGCTGCTGTTCACCATGGCGCGAGAGACCCACTTTCGCACCGAGGCGATGACGAGCCGGCTCGCGCAGCTGGCGATCATCGACGTGCTGATCGCCTGCCTGGCACTGTCGGACTACGACACCTCGGTGCGCACGCTGCGCCAGACCTTCGACGTGCTGTCGCTCAAGCGGTACTGAGACGGAGACGGGGACCGGGCTGCGGCGGTCTCCGCGGGCTCGGCGAGCAGCGCGGCCACCGACGGCGCGACCGCGCCGCTCGCCTGGCCCACCAGCACGCACGCCATGCCCAGCCGCGCGGCGCCCTCGGCGTCGGTGAGCGGGTTGTCGCCGACCACCACCGTGTCTTCGGCGCGCGCGCCCAGGCAGCGCAGGCCTTCCTCGAACAGCAGCGGCGCGGGCTTGCCGATCACGCGCCAGGGCTGCACGCCGCTGGCCGCGACCACGGCCGCGAGCAGCGCGCCGGTCTCGGGCACCACGCGGCCTTGCGGGCCGGGGTGGGTGGCGTCTGCATTGCTCACGACCAGGCGCGCGCCGCGCAGCAGCTCGTTCACCACCAGCGCGAGCCGCGCGTGGCTGAAGTGCATGTCCAGCGCGAGCAGCACGAAGTCGGCATCGGCCTGCACCTGCTGGCAGCCCAGCGAACGCGCGAAGCGCTGCAGCGCCGGGCTCGCGGCCAGCAGCACGCGGGCGCCGGGGTGTTCGCGCGCCAGCTGCCGCACGGCCAGCTCGCCAGCCAGCACGATGCGCTCGGGCGGCACGCGCAGCCCGAGCCGGCGCAGGCGTTGCGACAGGCCCGGCGCGGTGTGCGTGGAGTTGTTCGAAACGATGGCGTAGCGCCCGTCGAAATGCGCCAGCAGTTCGGCCGCGCCCGCAATGGGCTCCTGCTGGCGCACCAGCGTGCCGTCGAGGTCGACCAGCAGGTGGCGGGCCCGCGCCAGGCGGGCATCGGTGACCACGCTGCCTCGGCGGTCATGGCCCGCGGCGGTCCCTGGTGTCTTGGGGTTGTTGCTCATGGCGGCGGATTGTATTGAACATTGCTCAGTGTTTTATTGAATTTGGAATGAGTAAATTTCATTTGCTTGTCATCTTCGTTTTCTAAAGTTCCGGGCATCGGCTCCCGAACACCGCCTCGAAACGAAAGAAACACCCCATGAAAAAGCTCATCGCCCTTGCGACCACGGCCGCCGCCGCCGTGTCGCTGTCCGCGGCACTCTCCCTCCCGTCGCATGCCCAGTCGGTGGCCGACGGCTCGCGCGAGCATCCGCTGCGCGTGCTGCTGATTCCGGCCGACGGCGGCACCGAGTCGGGCACCAAGGCCGACTACGCGCCGGTGTTCAACGCCATCACGCGCACCACGGGCCTGAACTTCGACCTGAAGGTGGGCCAGTCGTACGGCGCCGTGGTCGAGGGCATGTGCAACCAGCTCGCCGACATCGCCTTCTTCGGCCCCGTGGCCTATGTGAAGGCCCACAAGCGCGGCTGCGCGCAGCTGCTGGCCGTGGGGGTGGAGAAGGGCGCCTCGGTGTACTACGCCGGCATGTTCGCCAAGGCGAACGGGCCCGTCGCCTCCATCGGCGACGTGAAGGGCAAGCGCGTGGCCTTCGGCGACGTCAACTCGGCGTCGAGCTTCACCTTCCAGGTCGCGATGCTGATGGACGCGGGCATGGACCCGGCGCGCGACCTCTCGGCCATCCGCATGACCGGCAGCCACGCCAGCAGCCTGGCCGCGCTGGTGCAGGACCAGGTCGACGTGGCCTCGCTCTCGTTCGATTCGTACGAGAAGGCGGTGAAGCAGGGCGCGGTCGATCCGAAGACGGTGAAGGTCATTGCGAAGAGCATGGCCATTCCGTACCCGCCGCTCGCGCTCAATTCGAAGCTGCCCGAGCCGCTGAAGGCCAAGTTGAAGGACGCCTTCCAGACCGTGAACAAGGCCCCCGGCATCACGCCCGACATGATCCGCGGCTACGGCGGCGGCAAGATCGACGGCTACGACACCAGGTTCTCGGAAGACGAGTTCAACGTCGCGGCCGAGAAGCTGGGCCTGCTCACCGACGAGCTGAAGGGCCGCATCCTGGCCAAGGCCGCGCAGCGCTGAGCGGGGCAAGGCACGCCATGCTGAATTTCGAATCGGTCGCCATGCGCTACGCCGACGGCACGCAGGCGCTCGGCGGCGTCTCGCTGCAGGTGCCCGCGGGTCAGTTCTGCGTGGTGCTGGGCTCGTCGGGCGCGGGCAAGTCGACGCTGCTGCGCATGGCCAACGGGCTGGTGAAGCCCACGCAGGGCGCGGTGCAGGTCGAGGGCGTGCGCATCGCGGACGGTTCGCTGGCCCGCATCCGCCCGCGCATCGGCATGATCCACCAGCAGTTCAACCTCGTGCTGCGCTCCACCGTGGCCGAGAACGTGCTCGCCGGCGCACTGCCGGCCATGCCGACCTGGCGCGCGCTGCTGGGTCTGTTTTCCGACGACGCACGCCGCAAGGCCTGCGAGCTGGTCGAAGCGGTCGGCCTGCAGGAGCTGCACCTGCTGCGCCGCGTGAGCGAGCTTTCGGGCGGCCAGCAGCAACGCGTGGGCATCGCGCGCGCCTTCATGCTCGACCCGCCGCTGGTGCTGGCCGACGAGCCCGTGGCCAGCCTCGACCCCCGGACGAGTCACGACGTGCTGTCGCTGCTGCGCCGGCAGGCGCGCGAGCGCGGCACCACCGTGCTGTGCAGCCTGCACCAGATCGAGCTGGCCTGCGAGTTCGCCGACCGCATCGTCGCGCTGCGCCACGGCGCGGTGGTGTTCGACGGGGTGCCCGGCGCTTTCGATCCGCGGGTGTTCGACGCGGTCTACGGCCGCACCGCCGACGCCGCCCACGCCGTCCACGCCGCGCGGCCCGAGGGGCTGACCATGGAACCCGAAGCCGCATTGCCCTTGCGCGCAGGCGTGCTGGAGCTCGCGCAATGAGCCGCCCCGCATCCGCCTGGAACCTGCCGCGCCCCTACGGCGCGCGCAGCCTTGCCGTGCTGCTGCTCGTGCTGGTGGCGGGCTTCTTCGCCGGCCAGCGCGTGGAGATGGGCCGCATGCTGTCGCTCACCGGCGAAGGCGTGCTCGCGGCGGTCGGCCTGCGCGAACACTCGCAGGTGCTGTCGGGGCTGGGCACCATCGCGCGTTCGCTCTTTCCACCGCAGGTGTCCGAGCGCACCGAGACCGCGCGCATCGAGGGCTTCGACCGCAACCGGCTGCCGTGGTTCTCGCATGTGGAAACGGTCGAGACGCGCGAGCCCAAGCTCAACCCGCAGACGCTGCAGATGGAAGAGCGGGTCGACAGCCAAGAAGTGCTGGTGGAGCCCTTCGGCTATCTCTGGCACGTGGCGGTGAAGATGCTCGAGACCTTCGAGATCGCCATCTGGGCCACGCTGCTGGCCATCCTGCTGAGCGCACCGCTGGCCTGGTGCAGCGCGAAGAACTACACGCCGAACCGCGTCGTGTACACGCTGGCGCGCAGCCTGGTCGGCATGTTCCGCGCGGTGCCCGAGCTCGTGAGCGCGCTGTTCCTGGTGCTGGCCTACGGCTTCGGTCCCATCGCGGGGGTGCTGGCCCTGGCACTGCACTCGGCAGGTTTTCTCGGCAAGTTCTACGCGGAGGACATCGAGACCGCCGACGACAAGCCGCAGGAGGCCCTGCGCGCCATCGGCGCGAACAGGTTGAAGGTGATGCGCTTCGCGGTGCTGCCCCAGGTGATGCCGCAGTTCATCGCCTACACGCTGTACGTGCTCGACCGCAACGTGCGCATGGCCACCGTGGTGGGGCTGGTGGGCGCCGGCGGCATCGGGCAGGAACTGAAGGGGCGCTACGACATGTACAACTACGCGCACGTCGGCACGATCCTCATCGCCATCTTCCTCACCGTGCTGGTGCTCGACCGCCTCGCAGCGCGCCTGCGCAGCCGCTATGCCTGAGCCCTGACCCTGCGCGGCGCGGCGCGGGCGCCCACGCCGTGGGTTCGCCCGGCGCGCCACACCCCTGATTTCTCGAAGCCGGTGCAACCCCGCAAGGGGGCTGCGCGGCCCCCGTTCGCCTGTTTTCCGACTCCCGTTCGCTCCACGTCTTCCGTCTTCTTCTCGATCAAAGGAACCTGTCATGACTCCACGTGCTTCCCGGCATGGCCTCTTCGCTTCGGCCGCGGCCGGCTTCCTCTTGTGCCTGGGCCTCGCCGCGTGCGGCGGTGGGGGAGGGGGCAGCGGTGGCGGTGTGCCCGTGCTGCCGCCCGGTGGCAGCCCGCCGCCGGCCACCACGCCGCAGCAACCCGGCCAGCCGGCACCCGTGCTGAAGTGCGCGCCCTGAGGCGGGCAGCCTGCCTGCTCGCACGCCTCCCGCACCTTCCGCTTCGTCCCCCCCTTTTCTCCCTTTCTGTCCTCGCGTTGAAAGACTGCCATGAACCACACCAACCGTCGCGACTTCTTCCGCAAGACGGCCAGCGCCGTCGGCGCGGCCTCGGCCCTCACCATGCTGCCGCCCGCGATCCGCAAGGCCCTTGCGGTCGAGGCCGCGGTCGACACCGGCACCATCAAGGACATCAAGCACGTCGTGATCCTGATGCAGGAGAACCGCAGCTTCGATCACTACTTCGGCACCCTGCGAGGCGTGCGCGGCTTCGGTGACCGCTTCCCGATTCCGCTGGCCAGCGGCAAGCCGGTGTACTACCAGCCCAACCCCACCGTCGGCGGCCCCGACATCCAGCCCTTCCGCCGCGACTCGACGGTTGCCAATGCGCTGATCGGCTCCGGCGCGCCGCACAATTTCCCCGACATGCAAGGCGCATGGAACCAGGGAAAGATGGACCGCTGGATCCAGTTCAAGAACCAGGTGACGATGGGCCACTACCTTCGCGAGGACATTCCGTTCCAGTTCGCGCTGGCCGACGCCTTCACGCTGTGCGACGGCTACCACTGCTCCATCCTCACCGGCACCGATCCGAACCGCGTGGTGTTCTGGTCGGGCTCCAACTTCAACCCCGAGCTGCGCAAGCGGGGCATCAACAGCACGGACACCGACTCCGAGCCCGTCAACTCGCGCTGCTGGCCCAGCCCTTCCAACTGGGTCGCGGGCAGGGCGCAGAAGGCCGACGGCACCGGCCAGACCGACCCCGTCACCAGTGCCTACAACTACAAGTACGTCAACAACTCCTTCAAGTGGGACACCTTGCCCGACGTGCTGCAAAGGGCAGGCATCAGCTGGCACATCTACCAGAACATGAACAACAACTGGACGGGCGCCATGAACGGCTGCCTGGCCTTCGAGAGCTTCCGCACCGCGCAGCCGGGCTCGCCGATCTATGAACACGGCCTGACGGGTGGCCCCGCGGCGGCCGACGGCGCCGTGAACTTCCTCGCGCAGCTCAAGCAGGACGTGATGAACGACACCCTGCCGCAGGTCTCGTGGGTTCTGCCCACGCAGGCCCTGGCCGAGCACCCCGGCAGCAGCGAAGGCGTGGCCGGCGCCGCCGACTTCATCTCCGACGTGATGGCCGCGCTGACGTCCAACCCGGCGGTGTGGAGCAAGACGGCCCTCTTCGTCACCTTCGACGAGAACGACGGCTTCTTCGACCACCTGGCAATGCCGGCCGTGCCGTCGTACGACGCCAGCGGCGTGCTGATGGGCAAGTCGACCGTGCCGCTGGACGGCGAGTACTTCGACGTCGCCGCGGGCTCCTACCTGAACGCGGCCGACACCACCAGCGGCAAGATTCGCCCCTGGGGCCTGAGCTCGCGCGTGCCCATGTACGTGGTCTCGCCGTGGAGCAAGGGCGGCTGGGTCAACTCGCAGGTGTTCGACCACACCTCGATGGCCATGTTCCTGGAGAAGCGTTTCGACATCACGGTGGACGCCGTGAGCCCGTGGCATCGCGCGGTGTGCGGCGACCTCACGTCGTGCTTCGACTTCGTGAACCCGAACAACCCGGTGGTGCCCGCGCTGCCCGACACCAGCACCTACCTTGCCATCAACGCGGCGCAACGGCTCCTGCCCACGGGCCCGGTGACCACCGCGCCCGCCACGCCGCAGCCGCTGTTCCAGGAGACCGGCACGCGCTATTCGCGCGCGTTGCCCTACGAGCTGCACACCAGCGCGCGCGTGGAGCCGCGCGGCCTGGTGTCGCTGATCTTCGCCAACACCGGCACGCAGGGCGCCGTGTACCACGTGTACGACAAGCTGCACCTGGACCGCATTCCGCGCCGCTACACCGTGGAGGCCGGCAAGCAGCTCACCGACTACTGGAACTCCGGCGACACCGACAGCGGCAAGTACGAGCTGTGGGTGTACAGCACCAACGGCTACGTGCGCACCTTCAAGGGCGACGCGCTGGCCACCGATGCGGCGGGGTTCAAGCCCGAAGTGCAGGTCTGCTACGAGCCGGCCAACGGCCAGGTCTACGTGAAGGTGCACAACACCGGCACCGCGGGCGGCACGGTGTCGGTCAAGGCCAACGCCTACCGCACCGACGGCCCCTGGTCGCTCGACGTGGCCGCGGGCGCCACCGGCATGCTGCACTGGAACCTGGACGACAGCGGCCACTGGTATGACTTCACCGTGAGCGCCGCCGACTTCGAGCGCCGTTTCTCGGGCCGCGTCGAAACCGGCAAGCCCAGCGTGAGCGACCCGGCCATGGCGATGCACCTGGCGGCCTGACGCGGCGCCTGCCACGACAACGACAACAACAAAGAGAACCATGAAGCAAAAGCGCACAACGCGCGGCGCAGCCCTGCTCGGGCTGGCCGTTGCGCTCGGCTCGGGCGCGGGCCTCATGCCCGCGGCCCGGGCCCAGACCATCACCTGGAACCCGGCCAAGTCCAACCTCGGCATCGGCACCGGCACCGGCACCACCGGCGTCACCGGCACCAACAACCAGGCGCTGGGCACCAACACGGGCAACAACGTCAGCACCAACTACAACCTGGCCATCGGCGACGGCGCCGGGTCGAACGTGAGCGGCGACAACGCCAACCAGGCCATCGGCTACCAGGCCGGCGTCAACGTGGTCGGCGGCTGGAACCAGTCGTTCGGCCGCAGCGCGGGTGACAACGTAACGGGCAATCACAACAATGCCACCGGCTTTCATGCAGGCAGCACGGTCAAGGGCTCGGACAACAACGCCACGGGCACCAACGCGGGCATGAACGTGACCGGCAGCCGCAACAACACGCTCGGCAGCAACGCCGGCCAGCAGGTCACCGGCTCGGACAACGAGGCCTACGGCACCAGCGCCGGCATCAACGTGACCGGCAACGCCAACCAGTCCTACGGCAGCGGCGCGGGCAACAACGTCAAGGGCAGCAACAACATCGCGTCGGGGCAGGGCGCAGGCTTTGGCGTGACCGGTTCGGGCAACCAGTCGTCGGGCCAGCAGGCCGGCGCGGGCGTGTCGGGCAACAACAACCTCGCGATGGGGCAGGCCGCCGGCGGCGGCGTGCAGGGCAGCCAGAACCTGTCGTTCGGCAACGCGGCCGGCCAGGGCGTGACGGGCAACGGCAACGTGGCGCAAGGCAACGGCGCAGGCCAGCATGTGAGCGGCGACGGCAACATCGCCCTCGGCAACGACGCGGGCGCCTACGTGAATGCGAGCCAGAGCATGTCGCTGGGCACGTCGTCGCGCGCCAGCGCCGACAACGCCGTCGCGCTCGGCAGCAACGCCACGGCCGCGCACGCCAACAGCGTTGCGCTGGGCGCGGGCAGCGCGACCACGCGCGGCGCGCAGGCCGCGTACACGGCAATCGGGCTGGCGGGCGTGCAGTCGTCGGTGGGCGAGGTGGCGCTGGGCAACCGGCAGCTCACGGGCGTCGCGCCAGGCAGCGCAGCCACCGACGCAACCAACGTGGGCCAGGTGCAGGGCATGGTGCAGGACGGCGTGGCCACGGCCAACGCCTACACCGACACCGTCGCCGCGCAGGGCGGGCCGCTGGGCAAGGCCTACACGGACATCACGGCCGCGCGGCTGCAGGGCCAGATCGACGACAACGCGCGCCGCGCCTACGCGGGCATTGCGGGCGTGGCCGCCATGGAAGCGGCGCCGATGGTGCCGGGCAAGCTGAGCTACGCCGTCGGGCTGGGCAACTACCGCAGCGAAAGCGCGCTGGGCGGCTCGCTGCGCCAGACCTCGCAGGACGGCCGCTACAGCGTGACGCTGGGCGTGGGTGCCACCAGCTCGGGCGTGGTGACGCGGGTGGCGTTCACGGGCGTGTTCGACTGAGCCTGGGCCGCGCGCGCGTCAGTCGCGCGCGTCAAAAGCACGCGTGTTCAGTCGCGTGTGAGCACGAAGCGCTTGCGGACGCCGCCCGCAGCCGAGGGCGCCACCCACACGTCGAACTCGCCGGGCTCGACCACCGGCTTCATGTCGCGGCCGATGAACTTCAGGTCGTCGGCCGTGAGCGTGAACTCCACCTGCTGCGAGGCGCCCGGCGCGATGGTCACTTTGCGAAAGCCCTTCAGCTCGCGCACCGGCCGCGTCACGCTCGCGGCGCGCTCGGCGATGTAGAGCTGCACCACTTCCTCGGCCTCGCGCTGGCCGGTGTTGGTGACGGTGGCGCGCACGCGCAGGGTGTCCGACAGGGTCATGCGCTCTTGGCTGAGCTCGACGCTGTCGTAGCGCACCGGCGCGTAGCCCAGGCCGAAGCCGAAGGGGTAGAGCGCCTCGTTGGTGGCGTCCACGTAGCGCGCCTTGAAGGCCGTCTCGGGTGCGTTCTCCGGCGTGGGCCGGCCGGTGCGCTTGTGGCCGTAGTAGTAGGGCACCTGGCCCGCCGTCTGCGGAAAGCTCACGGGCAGGCGGCCCGAGGGATTGAAGTCGCCGAACACCACGTCGGCGATGGCGTTGCCCGTCTGCACGCCGAGGAACCAGGTGACCAGGATGGCGCGCGCATTGCGCACCGCGCCCTTCAGCGCCATGGCGCGGCCGTTGCTCAGCAGCACGACCACCGGCTTGCCGGTGGCGGCCACGGCTTCGGCCAGGTCCTGCTGCGCCTGCGGCAGGCCGATGTCGCTGCGCGAGCGCGCCTCGCCCGACATCTTCTGGCTCTCGCCGACGGCCAGCAGCACCACGTCGGCATTGCGCGCGGCGGCCACCGCGGCGTCGATGCCGCCGGGCAGCGCGCTCTCGATGCCCGAGCCGCGCACCACCGTCACCGACGAATCGGCGCCCAGCGCGTTGCGCAGGCCCTGGTCGATGCCCACCGGCGCCGACTGGCCCGGGAACAGGCTCCAGGCGCCCATCAGGTCGATGGTGCCTTCGGCGAAGGGGCCGACCAGCGCGATCTTCGTGCCGGCCTTGGGCAGCGGCAGCAGCATGCGGTCGTTCTTCAGCATGACGATGGAACGGCGTGCGCTCTCGCGGGCCAGCTCGATGAACGCGGGGTTCTCGGCGCGCTGCGCGGCGGGCGGGCCGTCCAGGCCGTGCATGGGGTCGTCGAACAGGCCCAGCTTCATCTTCACGCGCAGCACGCGGCGCACCGCCTCGTCGAGCCGCGCCATCGGCACTTCGCCCGAGGCCACCAGGTCGGGCAGGTAGCGCATGTACAGGCCGCTTTGCATGCTCACGTCGGTGCCGGCCATGAAGGCCTGCTTGGCGGCTTCGCGCGGGTTGGCGGCGTAGCCGTGCTCCACCAGTTCTTCGTCGGCCGTGTAGTCGGACACCACGAAGCCCTTGAACTTCCACTCGTCGCGCAGCACGCCGGTGAGCAGCGCCGGGTTGGCGGTGGAGGGCACGCCGCCGATTTCGTTGAACGCGCTCATGACCGACAGCGCGCCGGCGTCCAGCGCCGCGCGGAACGGCGGCAGGTACACCTCGCGCAGGGTGCGTTCGGAGATGTCGCTCACGTTGTAGTCGAGCCCGCCCTCGGCCGCGCCGTAGGCCGCGAAGTGCTTGGGCGTGGCCAGCATCGCGTCGGGCCGCGACAGGTCGGGGCCCTGGAAGCCGCGCACGCGCGCGGCGGCGAACTGCCTTGCCAGGTACACGTCTTCGCCCACGCCTTCGAGGCCGCGGCCCCAGCGCGCGTCGCGTGCGATGTCGACCATGGGCGCGAAGGTCCAGCGGAAGCCGTCGGCCGTGGCCTCGACCGCCGCCGCGCGCGCGGTGCGCTCGGCCAGCGCGGGCTCCCAGCTGGAGGCCTCGGCCAGCGGCATCGGGAACATGGTGCGAAAGCCGTGGATCACGTCCGCGCCGAAGATCAGCGGAATGCCCAGGCGCGTTTCGTTCACCGCAATCTGCTGCAGCCGCCGCTTGCCTTCGAGGCCCGCGTTGTTGAACAGGCCCGTGAGGCGGCCGGCGCGCACGTCGGCGGTTTCCTGCTGCGCGTTGCGCCAGCCGGCCTGGGGGTTGTTGGGGGTGTCGATGTCGGCGGGGCCGTACAGGCTGAGCTGGCCGGCTTTTTCCTGCGTCGTCATGCGCGCGATGAGCGCTTCGATGCGGGCATCGGGCGTTTGCGCCGCATTCGCGACGTCCGCTGCGGCAGGCGCCGCGACCGGCGTGGCGGGCGCGGCGGAAGCGGGAGGAAGAAAAAGCGCGAGGGAGAGAAGAACGGAGGCGGAGCCCGTCAAGGCCGGAATTCGAACGTGCATGGCGCTCTATTCTGCAGACAACGCCGGCCGACGGGGTTCGGCGGGCGTCCGCGTCGCCCGCAGGCCTTCTCCGGCGGTGCCGCGCGGCGCGCTGTGCGCCGTGCCGGGATCACTCCGCGGTGGCGCCCGACTCCCTGGCCACCTTCACCCACTTGGTGGTCTCGGTGCCGACGAAGGCGGCGAGTTCCTGGGGCGTCATGCGCCCGGCCGTCACGCCCTGTTCTTCGAAGCGTTTCGCCACGTCGGGTTGCGCCAGCGCGCGGGCCACCTCGGCATTCAGCCGCTGCACCAGTGCGGGCGGCGTGCCGTGCGGCGCCATGAGGGCGAACCAGGTGGTCATGTCGTAGGCCTTGAGGCCGGCCTCGTCGAGCGTGGGCACGCCGGGGTAGGCGGGCGAACGCGACCGGGTGGTGACCGCCAGCGCGCGGACCTTGCCGGCGCGGATGTGCGGGGAGGCCGAGGGGCTGGTCTCGATGGCCATCTGGATCTGCCCGCCCATCAGGTCGGCCATCATCGGCGCGCCGCCCTTGTAGGGCACGTGCGTGATGTCCGTCTTGGTCATCGAGCGGAACAGCTCGCCCGAGATGTGCTCGGTGCTGCCGTTGCCCGCCGAGCCGAAGTTGACCTTGCCGGGGTTCGCCTTGATGTAGGCCACGAGTTCGGCGACCGTCTTCGCGGGCACCTTCTCGTTGACGATCAGCACGTTGGGCGTGGAGGCGACCAGCGCCACCGGCTCGAAGTCGCGCTGGAAGTCGTAGGGCAGGCGCTTGTAGAGGCCCGGCGCGATCGCATGCGCAATGGTCGCCAGGAACAGCGTGTGGCCGTCGGCCGGCGCCTTGGCCGCGATGCCCGCGCCCACGGTGCCGCCCGCGCCGCCGCGGTTGTCGATGATCACCGGCTGCTTGAGCGACTCCGACAGCTTCTGGCCCAAAGTGCGCGCCACGATGTCGGTGGTGCCGCCGGCCACGAAGGGCACGATGAGGGTGATCGGCTTGGTGGGCCACGCGGCGGCATCGGCGGGATCGGCGGCAACGGCGCACGAGGCCGCCGCGGCGAGGAACAGCGCGGCGAGGCCGGTGCGAAGAAATCGGGGGCGTGGGGTGTTCATCGGGTTTGTCTGCGTGTTGTTGTGAGGAAGGCGTTGTCAGGCGACCCGGTTCACGAGCGCTTCGCCCGCGCACCAGCGCCTCATGTTGTCCAGGAAGATGGCGGCCACGCGCCCTTCGTTGCCGTCCGAGTGGCCGGCGGTGTGGGGCGTGACGATCACGTTCGGCAAGTCCCACAGCGGGGACGCGGGCAGCAGCGGCTCGTTCGCGAACACGTCGAGGAAGGCGCCGGCCAATGCGCCGCCCTGCAGTGCCCCGATGAGCGCGGGTTCGTCGACCACCTCGCCGCGCGCGACGTTCACCAGCCGCGCGCCGGCCGGCAGCACGGCCAGCGCCGCCGCGTCGACCAGGCCGCGCGTGCGCTCGCTCAGCGGGCAGGCCAGCAGCAGCCAGTCGGCCTGTGGCAGCACCTCGTGCAGCCGCTCGAAGGGCACGCTGTGCTGCGCCGACGCAGCGGCGGGGGCGTCGCTGCCGCGCACCGCCACCACGCGCAGGCCCAGCGCCGCCAGCAACGCACCCAGCCCTTGCCCGATCGGGCCCCAGCCCACCACCACGGCGGTCTGTCCCGCGAGGTCGCGCGGCTGCGTCGTGCCGATCAGCGGCGCCCAGGTCCTGGCGCGCTGCGCCGCCAGCAACTGCGGAAACTGCCGCGCCAGCATCAGCACGCCGGCCAGCGCGCTCTGCACCACCACGCCCGCGTTGGCGCCCGACGACGTGGTCACCTCGACCCCGCGCGCGCGCAGCTCGCCGTACACGGGCCGGTCGGCGCCCGCCGAATGCGCGTGCACCCAGCGCAGCGAGGCCGCGTGGCGCAGGCTGTCGTGAAAGGCCTTGGTGTGCGGCAGCACGCTGTTCTTGGTCGACAGCCCGGTGACGTCGCGCGAGACGAAGGCCACGTCGGCGTCTTCCCCGAGGGCCACGAGCGTGTGCGCACGGCCGCCCAGGGCGTGGCGCAGGCCGGCGGCGGTCTGCCGCTGCGCGCCGGGGGAGAGCAGGATGCGAAGGGGGGCGCTGTCCGTCATGGGTGTTTCATTCGGCCGTCGCGCCCGATTCGTGCACGATCAGCTTCCACTTTTCATACTCGCTGCGCGCGAACTTGCCGAACTGCTCGGGCGAACCGCCGATCGGGTCGGCGCCTTCGCGGATCATCTGCGCCTGCAGCGACGGCAGGGCCTCGTTCACGGAGGTGTTGAGCAGTGCGATCACCGGTCCGGGCGTGCCCTTGGGCGCGAAGAACCCGAACCACGAGCCGGCGGAGAAACCGGGAAAGCCTTTCTCGGCCACGGTGGGCACGTCGGGCATCGAGCGCGAGCGTTTCGGGCTGCTCACCGCAATGGCGCGCAGCTTGCCGGCCTGGATGTGCGCGATCACCGAGGGGATGGTCGCGAACATGAACTGCACCCGGCCCGCGAGCAGGTCGTTGAGCGCGTTGGCGCCCTTGTAGGGCACGTGCAGTGTCTCGGCGCCCACGCGCTTGCTCAGCATGAAGCTCGACAGGTGCGACGAGGTGCCCACGCCGGTGGAGCCGTAGTTGAGCTTGTTCGGGTTGGCCTTGGCGTAGGCGATGAACTCTTCCAGAGTCTTCACGGGCAGATCGGGGTGCACGACCAGCACGTTGGGCACGTCGGCGATCTGCACCACCGGCACGAGGTCGGCAAGCGGGTCGTAGCTCATGTTCTTGTAGAGCGTCTGGTTGACCGCCATCGGCCCGACCGAATTGACGATCAGCGTGTAGCCGTCGGCGGGCGCGCGCACCACGAACTCGGTGCCGATGTTGCCGCCGCCACCGGGCTTGTTGTCGATGATGAACGACTGCTTGAACTTCTCGCCCAGCTTCTGCGCCACCGCGCGCGCCAGGATGTCGGTAGTGCCGCCCGCCGTGAAGGCCACGACCACGCGCACCGGCTTCGACGGATAGGCCGCCTGCGCGCGGGCCTGGGGCAAGGCGCCCAGGCCGGTGGCCAGCAACGCGGCCGTGCCGAGCAGGCGGCGGCGGGGGAGCAAGGTGTCTTTGTCTCGTGTCATTGTTCTGTCCTCGAAGGGTTACGTAGCGGGGCGCCCGGTGGGAAAGTCGTACAGCACGCCCGGGTTGTCGACCAGCACGCGCCTGCGCAGCGCCTCGTCGGGCAGCCAGCGCGCGAGCAGGTTCAGCAGCGCGCCGTCGTCCGGCACCTGCGCAGCCTCGAAGTAGTTGATGTGCGGCCAGTCGCTGCCCCACACCACGCGCCCGGGGTTGGCCTGCAGCAGGGCGGCAGCGAAGGGGTCGATGTCGGCGTAGGGCGGCCCCATGCCGGTGTTGCGGTCGGCGCCCGAGATCTTGGTCCAGGCATTGCCCTCGGCCAGCATCCGGCACAGCGTGCGAAAGCCTTCGTCATGCACGCCGCGCAGCGCCGCCATGCGGCCCATGTGGTCGATCACCAGCGGCAGGCCCAGGCGCTGCAGGCGTGGCGCCAGCTCGATCAGGTCCGGCGCGTGGATCCAGATCTGCGCGTGCCAGCCGCGCCCGGCAATGCGCGGCGCCAGCGCTTCGAGCACTTCGATGCCCACGCCGTTGCGGTACACGGCATGGCCGTCGCGCTTGAACAGGTTGACGCGCACTCCGCGGATGCCCGCTGCGTGCCAGCGGTCGAGCTCGGCATCGGTGGTGTCGGCCTGCGGTACGGCGATGCCGCGCAGGCGCTGCGGGTATTGCGAGAGCGCGGTGAGCACGGCGCCGTTGTCGGTGCCGCTGGCGCTGCCGGTGACGAGCACGCCGCGCGTGAGCCCCAGCCGGTCGAGGTGCGCGATGAAGGCCGCGCCCGGATGCTCGGCGGGCGTGTAGCTGCGGTCGTCGGCCAGCGGAAAGCGGTCGTAGGGGCCGAAGACATGGGCGTGGCTGTCGCAGGCGCCGGGCGGCGGCGTGAACGTGACAGGGGCGAAGGCGTCGTGGGGCGGCAGGCAGGGGCGGGTCATGGCGCGTGCTCCCTCAGTCGATCTTGAGCTTGCCGGTCTTCGCGAGCACGTGCGCGCTGGCGTCTTCCTTCTTCAGCGTTGCGAGCCATTCGTCGGGCGACGAGGCCTGGCCGGGGCTGCCGACGGAGATCAAGCGGCGCTTCACGGTCTCGTCGGCCAGCGCCTTGCGCAGCGCGGCGTTGAGCGTGTGGATGACGTCCGGTGGCGTGCCAGCGGGCGCGAGCAGGCCGGTCGCGGTCGTGGCGTCGAAATCCTTCAGGCCGGCCTCGCGCAGCGTGGGCACGTTCGGCAAGGCGGGGTCGCGGTCCTTGGACATCACGGCCACCGCGCGCAGCATGCCCGACTGGATGTGCGCGGCAGAACTCGTGAGCTGGTCCACCACGAGGTCGATCTGGCCGCCCAGGAGGTCTGTCAGCGCCGGGGCGGAGCCCTTGTACGGCACGGTGTTCAGGCTCAGCTTGCCGGCCTGTTCGAGCTGCAGCAGCGCGATGTGGTTGGTGGTGCCCGGGCCCGCATGGCCGGCCGTGACCTGGCCCGGCTTGCTGCGCGCGGCCGAGAGCACGGCGTCGATGTCCTTGTACGGGCCTTGTCCGCGCACCGCGATCACCAGCGGCGTGGTGGCGGCCAGGCCGATGGGGGCGAAGTTGTCGAGCGCGTAGGTCGTCTTCGTCATCAGCGGCAGCACGACGAGCGCGTTGGGCGTGCTGACCAGGAGCGTGTAGCCGTCGGGCTGCGCACGCGCCACGTACGACGCCCCGATGGCGCCGCCGGCACCCGCGCGGTTGTCCACGATCACCGACTGGCCGAGGATCTGGCCCAACGCCGGTGCCAACGTGCGCGCGACGACGTCGAGGTTGCCGCCGGGCGCGAACGGCACGACGAGCGTGACCGGTTTCTGCGGGAATTTCTGCTGCGCGAGCGCGGGCAGCGCGAAGGCGGCTGCAAGCGCCGTCAGCACGGCGGGGAGGAATCTTCTCTTCATGGGGCGTTGTCTCTTTGGTTCTTCGGTGTGCGCTTGGGCATCAGTCGCGGAAGCTCGGGTCCATGCGGTCGAGCTTGCGCAGCAGCGCGGGCCATTCCATGAGGCCGTAGGGGCGGCGGGTGCCGGGCTGGTAGTTGTTCCAGGTTTCCTCGAGCACCTCTTGCGGTACGGCCTTGAGCGGTGTGTTGCACGACATCGCGCCGATCTGCGCGCGGCAGGCCAGCTCGAGCCGGTGCATCCAGTTGAAGGCCTCGCCCACGCTGCGGCCCACCACGAGCGCGCCGTGGTTGCGGAAGATCACGGCCTCGCCCTGGCCGAGGTCGGCGAGCAGCGAGGCCTGCTCTTCGGTGTTGAGCACCACGCCCTGGTAGTCGTGGTAGCCGATCTTCAGGAAGCGCATGGCCGTCTGCGTGAGCGGCAGCAGGCCGCATTCGAGCGAGGACACCGCCATCGAGGCCCAGCTGTGCGTGTGGATCACGCAGGCCACGTCGGGGCGCGCCGCATGCACCGCGCTGTGGATCACGTAGCCGGCCTTGTTGATGCCGTAGTTCAGATCGCCGAAGTCGGGCGACGAGAGGATGCGGCCATCGGCGTCGACCTTGATGAGGCTGGACGCGGTGATCTCCTCGTACATCATTCCGTAGGGGTTGATGAGGAAGGCGCCGTGCTCGCCGGGCACGTGAGAGGAGATGTGGTTGGCCATCATGTCCGACATGCCGAACAGGTCGACCAGCCGGTAGCACGCAGCCAGGTCGATGCGGGCCTGCCACTCGGCTTCGGAGCAGCGGTCTTTCATGGAAGGGATCTGGAGCACGCCAGGGTTCGTCATCGCGGGGGTCCTTTCGATTGCAGGATTCGGTCTTGTGTTCAGTCGGCGCCCAGCTGCAGGCGGCTGGGCAGGCGCTTCTCGATCGCGGACTTCAGCAGCGCCGCCGAGCGGAACATGCCGTGCGCGAACTTGCCGTAGGGCAGCGTGAGAAAGAGCGCCATCACCACGCCCAGGTGCACTGCCAGCAGCAGCGCCATGAACTGCGTGTCGCGCCATGCGAGCAGCGCCAGGCCGGTGAGGCTGGTGAGCAGCAGCAGGGCGATGAAGCCGCGGTCCATGGGCCGCTGCGCCACGTCGCCGTGCGCGGCGTTGCGCCGCAGGTTGAGCCACAGCAGGCCGACGGGACCGACCACGAGGCCGATGCCGCCCGCCGTGCCCAGCAGCACCGGCAGGCTGGTGAGCGCATAGGGCGCGTGCAGGCCGAACAGGTAGTGGTACAGCGTCGCCACGCAGGTCGAGGCGAAGCACAGCATGAAGCCGTAGAAGGTGAAGTGGTGCATGCGCCGGCGCCACAGCGTGAAGCGGTCGTCCTCGTTGTTGCAGCCTTCGCCGTGGCCGCCTCCCAGGTACTTGAGGCGCAGCACGTCGCTCACCGCTTCGGTGCTCGCGGGGCCGCGCACGCCGGGCATGGCGGGCGCATTGCCCGGGTCGTTTGCGGGCGACACCTCGCGCCAGAAGCGCCGCACGCCCATCGCCAGCGCGAGCACCACGAACAGCGACACCGTACCGAACAGCAGCGCGAGGAAGTTGTGCGGAAAGATCGCGTAGAAGTTGCCCGCCAGCGGCGCGTGCAGCAGCGAACCCGACATGGCCACGGCCAGCACGAGGAACAGCGCCAGCCCGCCCGCCAGGGCCAGCGCGACGGTGAGGCCGGCCTTCTTGTACAGCGCGCCCATCACGGGCGGCCAGGCGTAGTCGTGGTACGTCTGCATGCGCACCTGCGCCATCGCCTGTGGCACGTTCACCGCGAACTCGTGCGGCGGCGCGTACTGGCAGGCATGCAGGCAGGAGCCGCAGTTGTGGCACAGGTTGGCCAGGTAGTGCGTGTCGGCCTTGCCGAATTCGAGCCGCCGCGTCATCGCGGGGAACACGGCGCAGAAGCCTTCGCAGTAGCGGCAGGCGTTGCAGATCTGCAGGATGCGGGCGACCTCGCCTTCGCTGGCCGTGAGCGGCAGGGCGGGCTGGATCGGGATCACGCGCGGCGGCGGCGGGGCGCTGCCGATGCCGTCGGCATCCGCACGGGCGCGTGCGACGAGATCAGTGAGCTGCTGCAAGGGCGGTCTCCGGGGAATTTGTCGAAAGGGTCCTGGCGGCTTTCGCTGCCTGCGTGCCGGCGATGCGGCCGAAGGCCGTGCCGATGCTCATGCCGACGCCCGCCGTGTAGCCCTTGCCCAGCACGTTGCCGGCCATCATTTCGCCGGCCACGAACAGGTTGGGGCTGGGCCGGCCGCCGAAGCGCACGGCCGCCGTCTCGTCGACCTTCAGGCCAAGGTAGGTGAAGGTGATGCCGGGGCGCACGGGGTAGGCGTAGAAAGGCGCGGTGTCGAGCGGGCGCGCCCAGTGCGTCTTGGCGGGGGCGAGGCCTTCGGTGTGGCAGTCGTCCAGCGCGGTGTGGTCGAAGCGGCCGACGCGGCAGGCGGCGTTGTAGTCCTGCACGGTGCGCACGAAGGTGGCTTCGTCCAGGCCGATCTTCTGCGCGAGTTCGCCCAGCGTGTTCGCCTGCGTGCCGGTGAACACCGGCGGCATGAAGCGCCCGACCGCCTTCTGGTCGATGACCGACCACGCAATCTGCCCCGGCTGCTGCGCCACCAGGCGTCCCCAGATCGCATAGCGCTTGGGCCAGAAGTCTTCGCCTTCGTCGTAGAAGCGCTCGGCCTCCCGGTTGACCACCACGCCGAGCGACACGCAGTCGATGCGCGTGCAGATGCCGCCGTCGTACAGCGGTGCGCGCGCGTCGATGGCCACCATGTGGCCCTGCGACGGGTCGCCGATGCTGTCGGCGCCGGCGGCGATCATGTACTTCAGCAGCACGCCCTGGTTGAAGCGCGTGCCGCGAATCAGGAAGTTGTCGGCCGGCCATTCGCCGCGCTCGTTCTGGCCCCAGGCTTCGCGCAGCCATTCGCGGTTCGACTCGAAACCGCCGGCGGCCAGCACGCAGCTTTTGGCTTCGATGCGTTCGCCGGCGTCGGTGCACACCGCCACGAAGCGGTCGCCGTCGAGCGCCACCGAGGCCACGGGCGTGTCGTAGCGGATCTGCACGCCCAGCCGTTCGGCGCTGCGGAAATACGCGTTCACCAGCGCCTTGCCCCCGCCCATGAAGAAGGCGTTGGTGCGCGCCACGTGCAGCGCGCCCGACAGCGGCGGCTGGAAGTGCACGCCGTGGCTGCGCATCCAGTCGCGGCAGTTCGACGAGGCGCGGATCACCAGGCGCGCCAGGTGCTCGTCGGTGAGGCCACCGGTCACCTTCAGCAGGTCCTGCCAGTACTCCTCTTCAGGGTAGGCCTCGACCAGCACGTCCTGCGGCGCGTCGTGCATGCAGCGCAGGTTGCGGGTGTGCTGCGAATTGCCGCCGCGCCATGCCTTGGGCGAAGCTTCGAGCAGCAACACCGAAGCGCCGGCCTCGCGCGCC
Source organism: Variovorax sp. AC103 (assembly GCF_979254005.1). NCBI lineage: Bacteria > Pseudomonadati > Pseudomonadota > Betaproteobacteria > Burkholderiales > Comamonadaceae > Variovorax > Variovorax sp. AC103. Next base: position 19,796 of record NZ_CEEDFC010000011.1, read on the forward strand.
ATCAGCGCGGCGCACAGCGCAGCATTGCCGCCACCGACAACCAGTACGTCTATCACTCGTGGGTCTCCTTGGAATGCAGGAGACTTTAGGCAACGGGGCCTTCACGCGAAAGGCCGGTTGGGGCAACGGGTGTTCAGTTCTTGTGAAGACTGGCGCCGGTCCAGCGGCCCTCGCGCACCAGGGCGCGGGCGGTGTCCGCGACCACCACGCGTGCGGCCAGCGCGGCGGGCGAAAGCTCGTCGTCCGACAGGCTCACGAGCAGGTTGCGGCGGCCGACGTGGGCGTCGCCGATCTGCGTGAGCTCCAGGTCGTCGCGGTCGTGCCGGGCCGTGGCGGCGCCGGGCTGCACGGTGGCACCGTAGCCGGCGCGCACCGCGTCCATCAGCAGCGCGAGGCCGTCGACCTCGGCCACGATGTTCGGCGTGACCCGCGCCCGCGCAAAGGCCGCCGTGAGCGTGGCGCGCAGGCCGTGGCTGCCGCTCGGCAGGATCAACGGCACATCGGCCAGCTGTGCCAGGCGCACCTTGGCGCCCGTGGGCCGTTGCGCCAGCGTCGGCGACGCGACCACGAAAAGCTTTTCGTCCAGCAGCGGCGTGACGCTCCAGCGCCGCGGCGTGTCGGTCTGGAACAGCACGGCCAGGTCGAGCTGGCGCGACTGCAGCATTTGCGTGAGGTGGCCCGACAGTGCCTCGACCATGTGCAGCCGCACCTCGGGGTAGCGCTCCTGCATGGCCCGCATCAGGGGCACGCCCAGCACGGTGGCGGTGGTGGGGGCCAGGCCCACGCTCACGTGGCCCGACAGGCGGGCTTGCTGCGCCGCGCGCACCGCATCGTCGGCATGGCGCAGCGTGAGCTGCGCCTGGTGCAGAAAAGCCAGGCCCGCGTCGGTGGGCGTGACGCCGGTCGAGCTGCGTTGCAAGAGCCGCGTCGACAGCTCGCCCTCGAGCCGGCTGACCTGCTGGCTCAGCGCGGAGGTGACCACGCCGAGTTCGAGCGCGGCGCGCCCCATGCTGCGGAGTTCGCAGACCTTGACGAAGTAGCGCAGTTGTCTCAGTTCCATGCGCGCATCATCGCGCACACCCGCCAGGAGACACGGACAAAAAAATGGCCGCCGGCACCCGTCGCGCAGGCGCTGGCAGCCGTGGAAACCGGAAACGCCGTGTCGTCTTACTGCTTGTAGCTGTCGTCCACCCGGTCGAGCTTGCGAATCAGCGAAGGCCACACGAAGCTGCCGCCGAGCCCGCCGGTCTGCACCTTCATCGCCTGGCCCACGCCCTCGACGATCTTCGGGTTCACGTGCGTGAGCTCGCTGCCGCCGGACTGCGCCGCGATCTGGATCTGGCAGGTGTTCTCGAAGGTGTACATCGACAGGAACGCATCGGCAATGGTCTTGCCGCAGGTCAGCAGGCCGTGGTTGCGCAGCATGAGGAAGTTGGCGTGGCCCATGTCGGCCTGCAGGCGCGGCTTCTCGTCGTCGCGGAAGGCCACGCCTTCGTAGTCGTGGTACGCCAGCGAGGCCAGCACGAAGGTCGACTGCTGGCTGATGGGCAGCACGCCGTTCTTCTGCGCGCTCACCGCGATGCCGGCCTTGGTGTGGGTGTGCAGCACGCACTGGATGTCTTCGCGCGCGGCATGCACCGCGCTGTGGATGACGAAGCCCGCCGGGTTCACCGGGTAGGGCGAGTCGATCACCTTGTTGCACTGCTGGTCGACCTTGACCAGGCTGGACGCGGTGATCTCGTCGAACATCAGGCCGTAGGGGTTGATCAGGAAGTGGTGCTCGGGGCCGGGCACGCGCGCGCTGATGTGCGTGAACACCAGGTCGCTCCAGCCGTACAGCGCCACCAGGCGGTAGCAGGCGGCGAGGTCGATGCGAAGCTGCCACTCCTCGGCGGAGACCAGCTTCTGGATTTCGGGTTGGGAGAAGGCGTTCATGGGGTGTGTGTCCTTGGGAAGAGTCTCAGGCGGCCGCAGGCTCGGTGAGCGCGGCCTTGTAGATGCTTTGCCTGGGCTGCGCCATCACGCGGCGCAGCATCGGCTCGAACTCGCCGATGGGCAGGGTCTCGGCCTGCGGGTCGAAGGCGGGGTTGTCGTAGAGCGCGCAGAACTCGGCCGTGCGCTCGTAGTGCGGATGGTCCTTGAAGCTGTCGCGCATGTCGCGGTTCAGGCCGATGTGGTGAAAGAAGTAGTGGCCCTGGAAGATGCCATGGTGCTGCACCATCCACAGGTTGGCTTCGCTCACGAAGGGCTTGAGGATGGCGGCAGCGATGTCGGGGTGGTTGAAGCTGCCCAGCGTGTCGCCGATGTCGTGCAGCAGCGCGCACACCACGTACTCCTCGTCGCGGCCGTCGCGCAGCGCGCGCGTGGCGGTCTGCAGCGAGTGGGTGTAGCGGTCGACCGGAAAGCCGCCGTAGTCGCCTTCGAGGATCTGCAGGTGCTTGATCACGCGCGCGGGCAGGCCGCCGGTGAACTGCATGAACTCGCCGCCGATCAATTGCCAGTCTTCGCGCGTGCTCTCCTGCATGCTCCTGAAACTTGCGCGTGCATTCATCGGGGGGCTCCGTTTTCTGTTCGTGGGGTGCCGGCCACTTTAGACCCCGGCTTGACGCCCAACTGTCAAAAATTTGACAATGCAAGGTGCTCGTAAACCCCTGTCCCCAGGGGGACGGCCCACCCTTGCGGACAGATGCCTCCCACCACCAAGCCACGCCTTTCCGCCCCGCATCGCGCGGCGCTGGAACGCAACCCGTGGTTCACCAGCATGCCGCGCGCGCAGCGCGACGCGCTGGTGGGCGCGGCCGAGCTCATCCATGTGCGCCGCGGCGCGATGGTGTTCCGCCAGGGCGACTCGATCGAGGCGGCGGGCGGCGGCTTCTACGGGCTGGTGGCCGGCACCATCAAGATTTCGTCGCTGCGCCAGGACGGGCGCGAGGCCATCCTCGCGATGCTGGAGCCGGGCATCTGGTTCGGCGAGATCACGCTGATCGACGGGTCGCCCCGCACCCACGATGCCACCGCGCTCGAGGCGCTCGACCTGCTGGTGGTGCCGCCCGAGGCCTTCGCGCGGCAGATGCGCGACGTGGTCTTTTCCAATGCCATGGTCGCGCTGCTGGCGGCGCGCGTGCGCATGCTCTACGGCCTGACGGAAGACGCCACCCTGCGCAGCCTGCGCGCACGGGTGGCGCACCGGCTGCTGGTGCTGGCGCGCGGCGACGCCACGCAGTCGGTGCACCTTCGCCATGTGGTGATGCTGTCGCAGGAGGCGCTGGCGATGATGCTCGGCGTGACGCGTCAAACGCTGTCGAAGGAACTCAATGCGCTGGCCGGCGAGGGCGTGATCGCGCTGGGCTACGGGCGCATCGAACTGCTGTCGCTCGATGCGCTGCAGGCGCTGGTGAGCACCGGCTGATGCCCGTTGCAGGGAGGCACGCACGGGCATCGGCCCGTGCGCAGCTCAGCGCAGGATGCGCCCGTCGGCCGAGATGCTGATCAGGTCGATGCGGCGCACGTTGTCGCGCAGGCCCGGACGCAGGTTGATGCGAAAGCCGCCCACGTCGTAGTCGGTCATGCCGGTCATGGTGCGTTGCAGGGTCGCGGTGTTGAAGCCGCGGCCCGCGCGGCGCACCGCTTCGCCGGCCGCCTTGGCCGCGATGAAGCCCTCGAGCCCTTCGTACGACGCGGTCTGGTCGGAGGTGTCCACGGCCGCGAGGTATTCCTTGACGATCGGAATGGCCGAGGGCCGCGGCGAGGGCACCACCTGCGAGATGACGATGCCGCCGATGTCCTTGCCCAGCGTGGCGTAGAGCGGGTCGATGCCGACGATCGAGAAGGCCATGAAGTTGCCCGTGTAGCCGCTCTTGCGCAGCGTGCGGATGGCGTTGGCCGTGGTGCCCGACAGCGACACCAGCACGATGGCCTGCGGCGACTTCTGCTGCACGCCTTTCAGCGCGGCGCCGAGCTTGTCGCCGTTGGGCGGCACCAGCGCGGTGGCGACCAGCGCGGGCAGCTTCAGCTCGGCGATGGCCTGCTCGACCGCCGCGAGGCCGGCGCGGCCCATGGCGTCGTCGTCGCCCACCAGCGCCACGCGCGTCTGCCCCACGGTGGCGCACTGGCGCACGATCTTGAGAGCCTCGTCGATCATGCCGGGGCGCACATGGAACACGTTGGGATGGTCGGTGCCGCGCAGGTTGTCGGCGGCCGCGAAGGGCGCGAACAGCAGGCTGCCTTGCTGCGTGGCGACATTCGCGCCGGCCTCGCTGCTGGCCGTGCCGACGAAGCCGAACAGCATGTCGGCCTTGTTCGCGCCGAGCAGGGTGCGCGCGTTGGCGGTGGCGCGGGCGGCGTCGTAGCCGTCGTCGAGCTGCAGCAGTTTCAGCTGGAGGCCGCTGGCTGCGTTGCGTTCATTGAAGTCGGTCACTGCAAGGCGGCTGCCGGCGGCGAAGGCGCTGCCGATTTCGCTGGCCCCGCCGGTGAGCGGCACCGATTGGCCCAGCAGCACCACGCGCGGGGCACCGCCTGCGCCACCTGCCGCGGCGCGGGTGGTCTGCGCCATGACGGGGCCCGCCATGCCGCCGACGCCGCTGGCCAACAGCGTCGCACCATATGCCTTGGCCAGCCATTCCCTGCGCGATGCGTTCATTGGACACTTTCTTTAACAGTAGTAAAAAAGTGTAGCAATTTCAGGGCCAAGGGGGAAGGCGGAGGACGCGTAGATCGCGCAAATCACCGGGCCGGGCGGCCCGGCTTCAAAGGTTGCGGCCCTTTGGCCCTTCGGCCCTTTGGCGCCTTGCGCGCCCGCCCCCGGCCGGCGCCCGCTCAGGCGGCGCGCTCGAACACCAGGTCCCACACGCCGTGGCCCAGCTTGATGCCGCGATTCTCGAACTTGGTGAGCGGGCGGTACGCGGGCTTGGGCGCGTAGGCCTCGGCCGTGTTGCGCAGCAGCGGCTCGGCGGCCAGCACCTCGAGCATCTGCTCGGCGTAGGGCTGCCAGTCGGTGGCGCAGTGGATGTAGCCGCCGGGGCGCAGGTGCTGCGCGAGCTTGGTCACGAATTCGGGCTGGACCAGGCGGCGCTTGTTGTGGCGCTTCTTGTGCCACGGGTCGGGAAAGAAGATGTGCACGCCGGCCAGCGTGCCGGGCTGCAGCATGTGGTCGAGCACGTCGACCGCATCGTGCGCGCAGATGCGGATGTTCGGGATCGACTGCTCGCCGATGCGCTTGAGCAGCGCACCCACGCCGGGCTCGTGCACCTCGCAGCACAGGAAGTTGGTTTCGGGCAGCACCGTGGCGATGTGCGCGGTGGCCTCGCCCATGCCGAAGCCGATCTCCAGCACCGTCGGTGCGTCGCACCCGCCGAAGGCTGCCGCGAGGTCGAGCGGCTCGGCCTGGTAGGGCAGCAAAAACAGCGGGCCCAGCTCGGCGAAGGCGCGCGCCTGGCCGTCGGTGGTGCGCCCGGCGCGCTTCACGAAGCTCTTGAGGCGGCGGTGCAGCGGGTGCGGCTTGGACACGTCGCGGCTGCTGTCGCCGCTGTCACCGTCTTCGGAGGCGGGCGCATCGTCGCTGGGCGGGAGGTCGTGGGGCACGGTGTCGGGAATGTTCATGAGGGCCGCGAATTGTAGAGAGCGCGCCATTCGGGCACCCAGGCGGCCAATGCGGCGGCGCAATCGGTGGACGTGGCGGGGGACAGCCCCAGCACCTGCGCGGCGCGGTCGAGCGCGGCCAGCGCGGCTTGCGGCGAGCCGGTGTCGATCGACGTGGCGCCGTTCTGCTTGGACAGCTTGTCGCCGTCGGCGCCGCGCACCAGCGGCGTGTGCAGGTAGCCGGGTGTGGGGAAACCGAGCGCGCGCTGCAGCAGCACCTGGCGCGCCGTGTTGTCGGCCAGGTCTTCGCCGCGGACCACGTCGCTCACGCCCTGCTCGGCGTCGTCGACCACCACGGCGAGCTGATAGGCCCAGGGCCCGTCGGCGCGCCACAGCACGAAGTCGCCGACCTCGCAGCCCACGTCCTGCTGCTGCGGGCCCAGGCGGCGGTCGGTCCAGCACACGCCGGCGTCCAGCTTGAAAGCGGCAAAGCGCCAGGCGCGCGCGGGCTTGCCGTGCAGGCCGTCGCGGCAGGTGCCGGGGTAAACACGCTCGCCGTGCCGTTCAGGTGTCTGGCCGAGCCTGGCCAGCGCCTCGCCGATGTCCTTGCGCGAGCAACCGCAGGGGTAGGCCAGGCCACGCGCCTGCAAGGTGGCCAGTGCGGCCTCGTAGCGCGCGGTGCGCTGCGTCTGCCACACGGGGGCTTCGTCGGGCAGCAGGCCGCAGGCGGCCAGTTGCTGGAGGATGTGCTCGCCCATGCCGGGCAGGCAGCGCTCGGTGTCGGCGTCCTCGATGCGAATCAGCCAGCGCGCCTGCGGGCCGCGGGCGCGCACGTCGAGCCAGCTCGCAAGCGCAGCCACCAGCGAGCCCGCATGCAGCGGCCCGGTGGGCGAGGGCGCGAAGCGGCCGGTCTCCCCCATTCCGCCATCAGATCACTGCAAGTGCCAGCGACAGGCCCGAAAGGAACGCGTCTTCCACGCGGTGGCCCGTGCACCAGTCACCGGCCACGCCGATGCGTGCCTTGGCATCCCACAGGTGGGTGGTGCCCACCGGCACCTGCGTCTGCGCTTCGTTCCAGCACACCGCCTGGGCATGCGAGGGCGTGGCATGGATGCCGGTGATCTCGGCAAAGGCGCGCAGCAACTTGGCCTCGACGCGCGGTGCGTCGTCGCGCAGGTGCTCCTGCGACCAGGCGGCGCTAGCCTGCAGCGTCCAGCGCTCGATGCGTTCGCGGCCGGGCTTGGACGATTCGCGCGCCAGCCACGCCACGCGGTGGTGGGTGCTGCGCGCCGCATTCCATTGCGGGCCGAGGTGCGACATGGTGGGCTGGTTGGCCTGGGGGTAGGCGACCATCAGCGTCCAGCAGGGAGCGATGCGCACCGGCTCCACTTTGCGGCTCAGCGTGGCCGAGAGCTTGCCGTCGCCCAGCAGCGCGCGGGCGCGCGACGGCGGCACGGCCAGCAGGACGGCGTCGAAGCCGGAGTACACGTGCTGGGAGTCTTCCGCGCCCGCGGTGCGCAGCTGCCAGCGCTTGGGGTCGAGCGCATCGGGCTCGATCTGCGTGACCTGCGTGCCGGTGACCAGGCTGTCGCCCAGCGGCTTGGCCCAATGGGCCACCAGCGCGTGCATGCCGGGCTGGGCCACCCAATGCGGTTCGAGCGAGGGCAGGGCGGCCTCGGCCACGCGGCCGTGGGCGTCGAGCACGCGCACCAGGTTGGCGCTCCATCGCTTGCACACACCGGGCGCGGTCTCCAGCGCCAGTGCAAAGCGCGGATCGCGCACGGTGAAGTACTGCGCGCCGCTGTCGAAGCGGCCGAAGGCCGTGTCGATGCTCGCCATGCGCCCGCCGGCCGTGGCGTCGCGTTCGAACAGCGTGACCCTGTGGCCGGCTTGCACCAGCGTGCGGGCGCAGGCCACCCCGGCGATGCCGGCGCCGACGACGGCGTAGTGGCGCGGGGTGGCTGGGGTTCGGTGGCGGTCGGCCGGCTTTGCCGACTGTGCTTTGGCGCGAGTGGTCATGAAAGACTCTTTTCTTCTGGAGGGAATGCGGTTGGATGTGTCCGCACTCTACATCGGTCCGGCAGGGGCTTCGCCTGAGGGCACACCCTTAGCGCGGCCGCGCGGAATCTGCGTCATCCTTATCGACCCCGGTGCCGCTCCAGCAACGCACGCCGCGTGCCTTCGTGCTCGAACTGCGCGAGCCACCATTCGAGCGCGCGCCCCGGCTTGCCCGCGCTGCGCACCCGCCATGCGCAATGCATGGTGCCCAGCGGCGCCTTGCGCTCGGTCTTCAGCTCGACCAGGTGGCCGGCCTCGATGTAGGGCCGCGCCATCGGCTCGGGAAGAAAGCCGCCGCCCAGCCCATGCAATTGCGCCGCGATCTTGGCCTGCATGCTGGGCACCGTGAGCACGTCCTGCCCGCCCATGAGGTTGACCGTCATCGGCGTTCCATGGCGGGCCGAGTCGGCGGCCGCCACTGCGCGGTGCTGGCGCAGCACGGCGTCGCTCAGCGGCTGCGGCAGGCGCGCCAGCGGATGGTGCGGCGCCACGGCGTAGACGAAGCGCAGCTCGCCGATCAGCCGGCTGCGGATGCCGGTGGCGGTGAAGGTCAGGCTCGCCGCGTCGATCACCGCGCCGATGGCCAGGTCGGCCTCGCCGCTGGTCAGTGCCTCGATGGTGCCCAGCAGCGTCTCGTCGCGCAGCTTGAGCCGCGTGGGCGGCTCCAGCGCGAAGAAGGCGGTGGCCAGGTCGAGCAGCGGGTCGCGCGCGATCACGCTGTCGACCGCGATGGTCAGCATCGGCTCCCAGCCGGTGGCCACACGCTTCACGCGATTGGCCACCGCGTCGATGTCGCTCAGCAGGCGCTCGGCCTCGCGCAGCAACTCGGCGCCGGCCTCGGTCACCTTGGCCTGGCGGGCGCTGCGGTCGAACAGCAGCACGTCGAGCGCGTCCTCGATCTGGCGCACCCGGTAGCTCAGCGCACTGGGCACCAGGTCGAGCGCGCGGGCGGCCGCGGCAAAGCTGCCGGTGGCGGCCACGGTCTGCAGCATCGACAGGGCGTCGGGGGTCAGCACATCTCGGGGGCTGGGCATGGCGGCTCCATTGATCAAATTATTTGAATGGTGCCATCAAACCGCGGCGTCTTTTCGAAGGGGGTGCGGGCCTAAAGTTCTTCACATCCGCTGCGCATCCGGCGCGGCATGCAAAGAAGGCCCGGACAGCCCCCATTGGGGCAGGGCCGCCAAGGAGTTCACGATGTTGCAAGTCCGTAAATCACAGGAACGCGGTTATGCCGACCATGGCTGGCTGCGCTCGTTCCACAGCTTTTCCTTCGCCGGCTACTACGACCCGGCCCACATGGGCTTCGGCAACCTGCGGGTGATCAACGAAGACCGCGTGGCGGCGGGCGCCGGTTTCGGCACCCACGGCCACAAGGACATGGAAATCATCAGCTACGTGTTGTCGGGCGAACTGGCGCACAAGGACAGCATGGGGAACATCGAGTCCATTCCGCCCGGCGACGTGCAGCGCATGAGCGCGGGCCGCGGCGTGATGCACAGCGAGTTCAATCACAAGAAGGACGAGACCACGCACTTCCTGCAGATCTGGATCCAGCCGAACGTGCACGGCATTACCCCGGGCTACGAGCAGAAGGCGTTCAGCGACGCCGAGAAGCGCGGCAAGCTGCGCCTGGTCGCCTCGCCCGACGGCAGCGACGGCTCGGTGACGGTGCATGCCGACGCCCGCCTGTACGCCGGCCTGCTCGACGGCGAAGAAAAGGCCAGCCTGGCGCTCGACCCGGCGCGCAAGAGCTACGTGCACCTGGTGCGCGGCGAGCTCGAAGTGAACGGCCAGAAGCTCGTGGGCGGCGACGCCGCGATGCTCGAAGGCGAGTCGCAACTGGCACTGGGCGCGGGCAAGGACGCCGAAGTGCTGGTGTTCGACCTGGCCGCCTGATTTCCCCTGCCGGGTGCCTCGCGCACACGGCTTTTTTCTGTTCCCTTTCACATTTCAACAACCGAGGAGTTTTCAACCATGGCAACTACCACCAACCACCCCCTTGCTGCAGCCCAGGACACACTGGCGCTCGTCGGCCGCATCCTGATCGCCACGCTGTTCATCCCTGCCGGCTTCGGCAAGCTGATGGGCTTCGCGGGCACCGTCGGCTACATCACCAAGGTAGCGGGCTTGCCGCTGCCCGAAGTTGCCGCAGCGATCGCGATCATTGTGGAACTGGGCCTGGGCATCGCGCTGCTGGTCGGCTTCAAGACGCGCTGGACGGCGCTGATCATGGCGATCTTCACGGTGGCCACCGCACTGTTCTTCCACAAGTTCTGGGCCGACGCGACGCAAAATATCCAGTTCTTCAAGAACATGGCCATCGCCGGCGGCCTGCTGTCCTTCGCAGCCTTCGGCCCGGGCCGCTTCAGCATCGATAGAAACTAAGCTCTCCCCCAGGCGTCGCGCACTGCGTGTCGCTTCTAATCCCCTCTCGCCGGGGGCAACACCGCAGGCCCGGCAAGGCCGGTTCCTCGGTGTTGCGCGAAAAACCCCCCACATCCCTTCAGGAGCTCTCACCATGGCAAACATCGTCGTCGTCTTCCATTCCGGCTACGGCCATACCCAACGCGTGGCGCAGGCCGTGGCGGACAGTGCCGGTGCGCAGCTGCTCGCCATCGACGCCGACGGCAACCTGCCCGAAGGCGGCTGGGAAACCTTGGCCGCCGCCGACATGATCGTCTTCGGCTCGCCCACCTACATGGGCGGCGTGAGCTGGCAGTTCAAGAAGTTTGCCGATGCGTCGTCCAAGGTCTGGTACACGCAGGGCTGGAAGGACAAGCTCTTCGCGGGCTTCACCAACAGCGCGACGATGAACGGCGACAAGGTCACCACCATGAGCTACCTGTGGACGCTGGCGATGCAGCACAGCGGCATCTGGGTCAGCATGGGCATCCTGCCGACCAACAACAAGGCGGCCACGCGCGACTCGATGAACTACGTGGGCGGCTACGGCGGCCTGCTGACGCAGTCGCCGTCGGATGCGAGTTCGGCCGAGATTCCCAAGGGCGACCTCGACACCGCCCGCGCGTTCGGCGAGCGCATTGCCGCAGTGGCAACATCACGCGGGTAATTCGACAACCAGTCCATACCCAGCCCTCACGGAGAACACGATGACCGACGCCACCCAAGACCCCCAGCTGCTCACACCGCACGACAAGGACCTGGGTGGTGGCTTCAAGGTGCGGCGCCTGCTGCCCGCGGCGCAGCGCCGCTCGGTCGGCCCCTTCGTGTTCTTCGACCATTTCGGCCCGGCCACCGAGCAGCCGGGCAGCGAGCACGACGTGCGGCCGCATCCGCACATCGGTCTGTCCACGGTCACCTATCTCTTCAAGGGCGCGATGATGCATCGCGACAGCCTGGGCAGCGTGCAGGAAATCTTGCCCGGGGCCATCAACTGGATGACCGCCGGGCGCGGCATCGTGCACTCCGAGCGCAAGCCCGAGCGCCTGAAGGCCGACACCTACGTCAACCACGGCCTGCAGCTGTGGGCCGCGTTGCCGCAGGCGCATGAGGAAGCCGAGCCCAGTTTCGAGCACACGCCGGCCGAGGCGATTCCCGAACTGGTGGCGCAGGGCGCGGACGTGCGCGTGCTGGTGGGCGAGGCCTTCGGCGCGCGCTCGCCGGTGAAGACGCTCTCGCACACCGTGTACCTCGACATCGCGCTGCCCGCGGGCGGGCGCTTCGAATTGCCTGCGCTGGCGCCCGAGCTGGCCGTGTACGCGGTCGATGCCGACATTGCCGTCGACGGCGAGCCGGTTCCCGCGCACACGATGGCCGTGCTGTCCGACGGGCAGGGCGCGGTGCTCACGTCGAGCACTGCGGCGCGGCTGATGGTCATCGGCGGCGAGCCGCTCGACGGCCCGCGCTACATCACCTGGAACTTCGTCTCCAGCCGGCGCGAGCGCATCCTCGAAGCGGGTGCCGACTGGGCAGCCCAGCGCATGGGCCATGTGCCCGGAGAGACCGAATTCATTCCGCTGCCGGGCAAGCCCTTCGGCGTGCGCGAGCCGGACACGGGCACCACGCCGGTGTAAGTCCGGTAGGACCCGGTGTGACCCCGGTCTGACACCGCGCGGTTTGCGCAGACGAAAAAAGGGCCCGACGCATCGGGCCCTTTTGTTTTTGCGTGGCGCGAAGAGCACCACGCGGGGTGAGCGGATTACTCGTTGCCGATCGCCACGGTTTCGGAGGGCGACGCACCCGACGGGGCCTTCGGCAATTCGATCACCGCATTGCGCCCACCGCGGGCACGCCAGGCCGAGAAGCCCACGCCGGCCAGCAGCAGCACGCACAGGCCGATGAAGGTGCCGCTGATCGGGCGCGTCACGAACACCGACATGTCGCCGCGCGAGAGCAGCAGCGCGCGGCGGAAGTTCTCTTCCACCATCGGCCCGAGCACGAAGCCCAGCAGGATGGGCGCGACCGAGAACTCCAGCGACATCAGCAAGGCGCCGACGATGCCGAACACCAGCACTTCCCAGATCTGGAACAGGCTGTTCTGCGTGCTGTACACGCCGGTCGCAATGAAGAACATCGCAGCCGGGAACAGGTACTTGTAGGGCACCTTCAGCAGCTTCACCCATACGCCGATCAGCGGCACGTTCAGCACCACCAGGATCACGTTGCCGATCCAGAACGAGGCGATCAGGCCCCAGAAGATGTCCGGATGCTCGGTGATGAGCTGCGGGCCGGGCTGGATGCCCTGGATCAGCAGCGCACCCAGGATCAGCGCCATCACCGCGTCGCCCGGAATGCCCAGGCTCATCGTCGGAATGAAGTCGACCTGCGTCTTGGAGTGGGCCGAGGCCTCCGGGCCGGCCACGCCTTCGATCATGCCGGTGCCGAACTTGTTCGGCGTCTTCGACACCTTGCGCTCCAGCGCGTAGGCGATGAAGGTGGTGATGGTCGGGCCTGTGCCGGGCATGGCGCCGAACACGGTGCCGACGATGGTGCCGCGGATCATCGCGGGGAAGGCGCGCTTGAGCTCTTCCTTGCTCGGGCGCATGTCGCTCAGCTTGAGCGTGCCGGTGTCGCCGATGGCCTTCATGCGGTTCACGTTGAGCAGGAAGTCGGCCACGCCGAACAGGCCCATCGAGATCGCCACCAGCTCCAGGCCGTCGCTGAGTTCAGGCAGTCCGAACGCGAAGCGGAAGCTGCCGCTGTTCACGTCGGTGCCGACCACGCCGCACAGCAGGCCGAAGAGGGTCATTGCCACGCCCTTGAGCGGGGAGCCGCGCGACATGGTGGAGCCTGCCAGCAGACCCAGCATCATGATCGAGAAGATCTCGGTGGGGCCGAACTTGAAGGCGATCTGCACCAGCAGCGGCGAGGCGAAGATCATCACGATGATGCCGACCGACGCCGCGAAGAACGAGGCGATCATCGTCACCCCGAGCGCGACGCCTCCCTTGCCCTGCTTGGTCATGGGGTACCCGTCGAGACAGGTGACCGCATGCGGCGGGTGCGAAGGCATGTTCATCAGGATGGCGCCGATGGCACCGCCGTACTGCGAGCCGTAGAAGATGCCGGCCAGCATCAGGATGGCGGGCACCGGGTGCATGACGTAGGTGAGCGGCAGCAGGATCGAGATGGCCTGCAGCGCGCCCATGCCCGGCAGCACGCCGATCAGGTTGCCCACCAGCACACCGAAGAAGGACCACATCAGGTTCGAGCCCTGGAAGGCCACGCCGAAGCCGAACCACAGGTCGTGTAGCGATTGACCGATCATGATTTCAGCCTCCCCACTGGAACAGGGGGAGCTGCAGCTTGAGCGCCCACCAGAAGACGACGACCGCGATGAAGCACATCGCGAGGGAGAGCAGCAAGGCCTCGGTCAGCGTGTTGTCGCGGTCGCCGAGCGCCGAGATGAACACGATGGCGAAGGTCGCCGGCAGCAGGCCGCCGTACTCGCCGAACAGCAGGAACGCGAGGATGCCCAGGATGATGCAGACGCCGCCGCGAATGTCGGGCATGCCGCCCGGGTGACCGTGCGAGGCGGCCTCTTCGCTGGCGCCGGCAGTGGGCTTGTCGCCGCGCGCCGAGACGGCGATCAGCAGGCCCGTGAGCGCCAGCAGCGCGCCCAGCGCGACCGGGAAGAAGCCCGGTCCCATGTGCGCGAGCTCGCCCACGCGGTACCCGACGCCGGCATAGACGGCGGCCAGGCCAATGACGATCAGCAGGGCGCCGCCGTAGTAGTCTTTCTTGAATTTCGATGTGGGCCGAAGCGCGTGCGAGGCCGGATTTTCACCGAGCGGGTGCTGCATAAGTCTCCTTCGTTGGGAAGGAGCGCAGTCTAGGAATCGAGGCTTTCAATCCCCTTTCGGAGAAGTCTCAAACGCCTCGCCGACCCTCAAAATACGTGTAATCACGTACCGTCGTATCCGGTGAAACCCTTGCAAAAACGGCCTTCGCGGGCCCGTCAGAAGGCGTGCAGCGGCAGCCGAAGAATGGCGCGCAGTCCGCCGCCCGTTGCGCTCTCGGGCATGTCCGCGCTGTCGAGTTCGATCTCGCCGCCGTTGCGCCTCGCATAGCTGCGCGCAATGGTCAGGCCCAGGCCCGCGCCGTGCGCGGCACCCGCGCCCACGGACGCATCGCGATGGAAGCGTTCGAACACGCTGTCGCGCCGCTCGGGCGGAATGCCCGGGCCGCTGTCGCACACCTCCGCCAATGCGTGGGAGGCTTCCCGCCGCACGGTCACCGTGATGTTGCCGCCGCGTGGCGTGTACTTGATGGCGTTGTGCACGAGGTTGGCCAGCACCTCGTGCAGTTCGGCGGCGTTGGCCGCCACGGGCAGCACGGGCGTGTCGTTCGCGTCGTCTGCCTCGTCGGTGCCGTCGGAGTCGTCGTCAGGGGCGGCGATGTGTTGGGCGGCGCTGTCGCCGCGCGCGTCGACCCAGCCCAGGTCCTGGTCGTTCTCGCGCGCCAGCGGCAGGTATTGCAGCACCACGCCGCGCGCAATGGCGTTCAGGTCGACCACGGGCAGCCCGGCCGGCGCGACGTCGTCCTCGGTGGTGGCATGGGCCAGCGCCAGCAGCTGCTCGCTCAGGCGGCGCGTGCGCGACAGCTGCGCCACGATGGCGTGCAGCGACTCGCGCATGCGTGCCGGGTCGGTCTCGCGCACCGCGTAGCCGGCCTGGATCGACAGGATGCTCAGCGGCGTGCGCAACTGGTGCGAGGCATCGGCCAGGAACTGCGACTGCTCGGCCACCATGCGCCGGTGGCTCGCGATGTGGTGGTTCACCGCGTCCACCAGCGGTGCCACTTCCTGCGGCACGCCGCTGGCATCGAGCGGCTTCAGGTCGTCGCGCGGGCGCTCGCGCAGCGAGCGGCGCAGGCGGTCCAGCGGGCGCAGCGTCCAGGCCACGCCCAGCCACACCAGCAGCGCCATCACCAGCACCATGCGCGTGTCGCGCAGCAGCTCCTGGCGCAGCGATTCGGCCTGCGCGTCGGTGCGCGGGCCGGTGCCCTCGGCCGCCTGCACGAGCACGCTGTACGACACGCCCGGGTGCACGTGGTCGTACACCGTCTGGCGCAGCGCGGCCACGCGCACCGGGTGCTGTTCGTGCACCGCGTCGTAGAACACCGGCGTGCCGTCGGGCGGGCGCTGCTGCATGTGTTCGGGTGGGCGGGGCAGGCCCGGCACCCCCATGAGCGTGGTCTCGGGCGAGTTCACGTCCAGCGTCTCGCCCTTGGGAATGCGCTGCACCCCGACATGCAGGTACTTGTAGCGCAGGTGCGTCGACTCGAACATCGCCTGGATCGAGAAGGGCTCCTGCACGCGCACGCTGCCGTCGCTGGCCACCACGATGCCGTTGGCCAGCGCCTGCACGGGTTCGAGCAGGCTCTGGTCGTAGGCGACCACCAGCGAGTCGGTCAGCGCGTGGTAGTCGTTCCAGCTGTCCAGCGCCAGCAGCGCGACCATGCCCGGCAGCAGCAGCGCGAGCAGGCGCGCGCGGATGCCGAAGCGCTGGGGCTCAGTCGGTGTCGGCGAGGTCGGAAGCGAGGGGCGCACGGGGGGCTGAGGATCCATCGGCAATGCTCTCGAGCATGTAGCCCAGGCCGCGCACGGTGACGATGCGCACGTCGCTGTCGGCCAGCTTGCGCCGCAGCCGGTGCAGCACCACCTCGATGGCGTCGGGCCCCGCGGTGCTGTCGTTGGTGAACACCTTGGCGAACAGCTGCGGCTTGCCCACCGGCGAGCCGCTGCGCATCAGCAGCGCGGTGAGCGCGGCCTGCTCGCGCGGCGTGAGCGACAGCAGCGTGCCGCGCAAGGTGAAGGCGTGGCTTTCGCTGTCGTACGAGAGCGAGGCGCATTGCAGGCGCGGGTGCTGCTTGCCGCGGCTGCGCCGCACCAGCGCCGCGAGGCGCGCCTCGAGCTCGACCAGCTCGAAAGGCTTGGTCAGGAAATCGTCGGCGCCCAGGTTCAGGCCGCGCACCCGGTCCTGCAGGGCGCCCTGCGCGGTGAGGATCAGCACCGGCGTGCGGTCGTCGGCATTGCGCATGTCGGCCAGCACGCTCAGGCCGTGCTTGTCGGGCAGGCGCAGGTCGAGCACGATGGCGTCGTACTCGGTGCCGGCCATGAAGGCCTCGGCCGTGCGCGCGTCGGGCGCGTGGTCGGCGACGAAGCCGCTCTGGGTCAGCGCCCGGATCAGCCACGAGGCCATGTCCAGTTCGTCTTCCACCAGGAGGATGCGCATGGGAGGCTGCCGGTTACTTCTTGAGGCCGAGATTCAGGTCGACGTCTTCCGACGCGCGCGCGCTGGCGTCGGCCGCGCGCGCACTCAGGTCGGGCGACAACGCGCGCCGGCCGTCGAACACGAAGCAGTCGCCGTGGTAGTGCGCACCGCCCACCTGTTCGAAATATTTCAGGATGCCGCCTTCGAGCTGCAGCACATGCTCCACGCCTTCTTCGCGCATCAGGATCGCCGCCTTCTCGCAGCGGATGCCGCCGGTGCAGAAGCTCACCACCGTCTTGCCCGCGAAGTCGGCGCGGTGCGCCTTGAGCGCGGGCGGGAATTCGGTGAACTTGGTGATGCGCCAGTCGATCGCGCCGTCGAAGCTGCCCTCGTCGACCTCGAAGTCGTTGCGCGTGTCGAGCAGCGCAATTTCACGGCCTTCGTCGTCATGGCCCTGGTCGAGCCAGCGCTTGAGCGTCGGCGCGTCCACGCCGGGCGCGCGGCCGGCCGAGGGCTGGATGGCGGGGTGGTCCATGCGGATGATCTCGCGCTTGAGCTTCACCAGCATGCGGCGAAAGGGCTGGGCCTGCGACCAGCTTTCCTTGGCTTCCAGGTCGGCAAAGCGCGCATCGGCGCGCAAATGGGCCAGAAAAGCCCGAACGCCGTCGGCGGTGCCGGCCAGGAACAGGTTGATTCCCTCGGGCGCCAGCAGGATGGTGCCCATGAGGTCCAGGGCCTGGGCGCGGGCGCGCAGGTCTTCACGCAGCACGGGGCTGTCGTCTATGCCTACGAATTTGTAGGCCGCGATATTCAAAATCTCTTGCACGGGGGGCGATTGTAGGGATCGTCAACCCACATCGTGGGGCGGTGGTTTCTACAATGGACCGATGTTTGTTCACCTGCGCCTGCACACCGAGTTTTCCGTCGTCGACGGCACCAACCGGATCGACGAAGCCATCAAGGCCGCCGCCTCCGACAACCAGCCCGCGCTGGCCATCACGGACCTGAACAACCTGTTCGGGGCGATCAAGTTCTACAAGCAGGGCCGCAGCAAGGGCGTCAAGCCCGTCATCGGCGCCGAAGTGTTCGTCGACGGGCTGGGCAAGGAGCCCGGCGCGCTCACCCGCATCGTGCTGCTGGTGCAGAGCACCGAGGGCTACCTGAACCTGTCCGAGCTGCTCGCGCGGGCCTGGACGCAGAACGTGAGCCGCGGCCAATCGCAGGCGGCCTGCAAGCTCGAATGGATCGAGGAACTCTCGGGCGGCTTGATCGCCTTGTCGGGCGCGCAAGCCGGCCCGCTCGGCCAGCCCCTGCTGCAGGGACAGGAAGAGCGCGCGGCCGAACTGGCCCTGCGGCTGGCCGGCCTGTTCCCGCACCGCTTCTACATCGAGCTGCAGCGCGCCGGCCGCCCCGAGGACGAGCCGCACGTGATTGCCGCCGTGAAGCTCGCCGCCCGCCTGAAGCTGCCGGTGGTCGCCACGCACCCGGTGCAGTTCGCGGCCCGCGAAGACTACGAGGCGCACGAGGCGCGCGTGTGCATTTCCGAAGGCGAAATTCTCGGCAACCCGCGCCGCGTGCGCCGCTTCACCGACGAGCAGTACTTCAAGTCGAGCGCCGAGATGCAGGCGCTGTTCGCCGACGTGCCGAGCGCGCTGGCCAACACGGTGGAAATCGCCAAGCGCTGCAACCTGACGCTGGTGCTCGGCAAGCCGCAGCTGCCGGACTTTCCGACGCCCTTCATCGCCGAGGGCGTGCGCATGCCGATCGACGACTTCTTCCGCCAGGAGTCTTTCGAGGGGCTCGAAGTGCGCCTGGCGCACCTCTACCCCGACGCAGCCAAGCGCGACGCCGAACGTCCGCGCTACGTTGAACGCCTCGAGTTCGAGATCAACACCATCCTGAACATGGGGTTCCCGGGCTACTTCCTGATCGTGGGCGACTTCATCAAGTGGGCCAAGGAAAACGGCTGCCCGGTGGGCCCGGGCCGGGGCTCGGGCGCGGGCTCGCTGGTGGCCTACGCGTTGAAGATCACCGACCTGGACCCGCTCGAATACAAGCTGCTGTTCGAACGTTTCCTGAACCCCGAACGCGTCTCGATGCCCGACTTCGACATCGACTTCTGCCAGGGCAACCGCGACCGCGTGATCGACTACGTGAAGGACAAGTACGGCCGCAATGCCGTGAGCCAGATCGCCACCTTCGGCACCATGGCCGCGCGCGCGGCCATCCGCGACGTGGGCCGCGTGCTGGACATGAGCTACATGTTCTGCGACGGCATCAGCAAGCTGATTCCGAACAAGCCGGGCATGTCGGTCACGCTGCAGTACCCGCCCGAGAAAAAGATCGAGGGCGACAAGAACAACTACGCCATCGAGATGGAGCCGCAGCTCGCGCAGCGCATCGAGAAGGAAGAAGAAGTGCGCATGCTGGTCGAGCTGGCGCAAAAGCTCGAAGGCATGACCCGCAACATCGGCATGCACGCCGGGGGCGTGCTCATCGCGCCGGGCAAGCTCACCGACTTCTGCCCGCTGTACCAGCAGCCCGGCAGCGACTCGGCCGTGAGCCAGTACGACAAGGACGACGTCGAGGCCATCGGCCTGGTGAAGTTCGACTTCCTGGGGCTGGCCACGCTCACCATCCTGGAGATCGCCAAGGACTTCATCGTCGCGCGCCACAAGGGCCAGGAGAATTTCGCGTTCGAGAACATCCCGCTGAAGGACGCGGCCACCTACCGGCTGTTCTCCGAAGGCAAGACCGAGGCGGTGTTCCAGTTCGAATCGCGCGGCATGCAGGGCATGCTGAAGGACGCACGGCCTACACGGCTGGAAGACCTGATCGCGCTGAACGCGCTGTACCGCCCCGGTCCCATGGACCTGATTCCCAGCTTCGTGGCGCGCAAGCACGGCCGCGAAGACGTGGAGTACCCGCACCCGGCCGTGGCCGAGATGCTGTCGGAGACCTACGGGATCATGGTCTACCAGGAGCAGGTGATGCAGACCGCGCAGATCCTGGGCGGCTACTCGCTCGGCGGCGCCGACCTGCTGCGCCGCGCCATGGGCAAGAAGAAGCTCGAGGAGATGGCCGAGCACCGCGAGAAATTCCGCGCGGGCGCGCTCTCCACGCACGGCATTCCGCAGGACAAGGCCGACGAAATCTTCGACCTGATGGAGAAGTTCGCGGGCTACGGCTTCAACAAGTCGCACGCCGCCGCCTACTCGCTGCTGGCGTACCACACGGGCTGGCTCAAGGTCCACTACACGGCCGAATTCTTCTGCGCCAACATGACCGTGGAAATGGACGACACGGACAAGCTCAAGCTGCTGTTCGAAGACGCACAGAAGAACTTCGGCATCACCTTCGAGCCGCCGGACGTGAACCGCGGCAACTACCGCTTCGAGCCGGTCACCGACAAGGTGATTCGCTACGGCCTGGGCGCGGTGAAGGGCTCGGGCCAGCTCGCGGTCGAGGCCGTGGTGAGGGCGCGCGAGGAGGGCGGCCCGTTCAAGAGCCTGTTCGACTTCTGCGTGCGCATCGACCGCCAGCGCATCAACAAGCGCACGGTCGAGGCGCTCATCAAGGCCGGCGCCTTCGATGCCATCCAGCAGAACCGCGCGTCGCTGATCGCCTCGGTCGACCGCGCCTTCGAATTCGCCAACGCCACGGCGGCCAATGCGGCGCAGGTCGACATCTTCGGCGACGCCGAACACGGCTCGGCCAACGCCGAGCCCGACCTGGTCGACGCCACCCCCTGGGGTGTCAAGGAGCGGCTCACGCTCGAAAAAACGGCCGTGGGCTTCTACCTGTCGGGCCACCTGTTCGACGAGGTCTCGCACGAGGTGCGGCGCTTCTGCAAGCGCGAGATCGGCGACCTGCTCGACAGCCGCGACCAGCAGGTGATCGCAGGCATCGTGAGCGACTTCCGGGTGATCAACGGCCAGCGCGGCCGGCTGGCGATCTTCAAGCTCGACGACAAGTC
Organism: Variovorax sp. AC103; assembly: GCF_979254005.1. Classification (NCBI taxonomy): domain Bacteria; kingdom Pseudomonadati; phylum Pseudomonadota; class Betaproteobacteria; order Burkholderiales; family Comamonadaceae; genus Variovorax; species Variovorax sp. AC103. The sequence goes on from NZ_CEEDFC010000011.1 coordinate 40,085, forward strand.
GGAGTCCATCGACGCCACCGCCGACGAGGCGCTCATCAATGCCAACCGCAACACGCTGAAGGACGACGAACTGGTCATCGTCAGCGGCAAGCTGCAGCCCGCGCGCGGCGGCTTCGAGGCACGCTTCCAGGTGCAGCAGGTGTGGGACCTGGCCACGGCGCGTTGCCGCTTCGGCAAGTTCCTGCGCGTGGCGGTGAACGGCAAGGCGCCCGACATCGCGCGGCTGCTGAAGGACTTTCCGCCGCGCAAGGAGCAGACCGAAGTGGGCGACCTGATCCAGGGCCTGCCGGTGCGCCTGTCGATGGCGCGGGGCGGGGCACAGGTCGAACTGCAGCTGGGCGAGCGCGCCAAGTTCTTCCCCACCGACGCGGCGCTGGCCAGCTGGACCGCGCAGGCGGACGCAGGCAAGGCGCTGATCGTCTACGACTGATCAAGGGCTTCGCCGACGTGGGCCCTTTCGAGGGCTCGCTACGATCCTTCCTGCCTTTGCAATCCCGAAGTTCAAGGAGGAACTCGCCATGAAAAAATCAACCCTCGCATGCACGCTGGCCTTGGCGCTGGCGCTGCCCTTCGCCGCCTCGGCCCAGTACGTCGGCCCGAGCTCGGTGCCGGCCATGACCGTGAAGCAATTGCTCGACACCGGCAAGGACGACCAGCACGCCACGCTGCGCGGCTTCATCGTCTCGCACGACGGTGGTGAGCACTACACCTTCGCCGACGACTCCGGCCGCATGAAGGTGGAGATCGACGCCAAGCATTTCCCGCCCGGCGTGAAGATCGACGACAAGGTGCGCGTCGAAGTCACCGGCGAGTTCGACAAGGACCTCGTCGGCAAGGCCGAGCTCGACGTCAAGCGCCTGAGCGTGGTGCGCTGACCCTGGCTTTCTCCAAGGCCTGCTCGATCTGCTCGAGCACGGCCTCGGGCGCATGCAGCCAGTCCTTGGCCAGCACCTGCATCACCTGCCAGCCGAAGGCATCGAGGATGCGGGGTCGCGACACATAGCGCTCCAGCACGTTGCGGTTCTCGTAATGCGTGGCGGTGTCCACCAGGATGCCCAGCGCGTAGTGCGTGCTGCCCTCCACGCGCACCGCCAGGTCGCAGCGAAAGCGTGACTGCCCCACCTGTTCGTCGACCGCATGGCCGCGTGCGCGCAGCGCGGCGGCGAGCTGCACCGTGACATCGTCCGCGCGCCCGTGCCGCGCCACCGGGCTGGCGCCGCGCGTGAGCGGGTTCATGCCTTCGAGCACGCGCCGCGCCGTGTCCGCATCGCCGCGCGACAGGCACTCTGCGTAGCGCAAGAAGTTCTTCAGCGCCGCCGCGCCCTCGTTGTGGTCGTTGGTGATCGCCTCGTGGCGAATGGTCGAGACCACCGCCATGTGGTGCTTGGCGCGGCTGAAGATCACGTTGAGCCGCTTCTCTCCGCCGCGCTGGTTGATGGGGCCGAAGTTCATCAGCATGCGGCCTTCGGGGTTGGGGCCGTAGCAGATGCTCAGCAGGATGATGTCGCGCTCGTCGCCCTGCACGTTCTCCAGGTTCTTGATGAACAGGCCGCAGAACTGGTCGTCTTCCTCGCGCACGTATTCGGCTTCGAGCCGGGCCGCGAAGTCGGTGTCGGCCGCACCCAGTGCGTTGAGCTCGTCCTCGATCTCGCCTTGCTGCGCCTCCGAGAACGCCACGATGCCCAGGCTGCGCCCGGTTTCGCGCCGGAGCAGTTCGCGCACCAGCTGCGCGATGTGGCGCGCCTCGCCGTCGTTGATGCGGTTCTCGTACACCGCGTCGGTCACGCGGTGGAAGCTGATGGCGCGTGACAGCAGGGCATCGACGTGCGCAGCCACCGACTCGTTCGACGGGCTGCGCGACTGCACGAGGATTTCGCCGCGCTCCGGCGCAGGCAGGCTGCGGTCCGGAATGGTGTAGAGGTTGCCGGCGTAGAAGGCCGCGTTCGAGAAGCCGATGAGCGACTCGTAGCGGCTGCGGTAGTGCCAGGCCAGCAGCGTGGCCGGCAGGTTGCGCGCGCCCTGGTTGAGCAGGCTGTCGGCGTCGAGCACGACCGCGATGCGGTCGCCTTCGCCGCTGTCATCCCCGTCATCGGCGTCCGTGTCCTGCACCGACACGGTGTCGTCCTCGGGGTCGCGGCTGGACGAGAAGAAGCTGGTCGGCGGCAGTTGCATTTCGTCGCCCACCACGATGATCTGCGGCGCGCGGTACAGCGCGGGCACGGCTTCTTCCACCGGGATCTGGCTGGCCTCGTCGAAGATGACCACGTCGAACAGGTCGGCCGCGAGCGGCAGCGTGTCGGACACCGACAGCGGGCTCATGAGCCAGATGGGCTTCATGTCGCGCACCACGCGGCCGGTGTCGCCGCTGGCCAGCTCGCGGATGGCCTTGTAGCGCATCGTCTTGCCGAACTCGTGCTCCAGCTCGCGGCGGCCCGCGTTGTAGCTCTTCTTGAAGAGCTTGTCGTCGGCGTCCAGCTGGCTGGCGGGCAGGGCGCTTTTCTGCACATGGTCGCGGAAACGCTGGCGCACCGCGGCGGCCAGCGTGCGCGCGTTGCGCTCCAGCAACTGGCGCTCGGCGTCTCCCAGGCGCTGCGCATGGCGCGCGAGCGCGGCGCCGTCGAAGCGCGGCAGCCAGCGCTCGGTGCGGTACACGCGCTCCAGGCCTTCGCGCGCCACGGCGAACTCGATGGCGTCGGGTGGCAGCGGCAGTGTGCGCAGCGCGGCGGCCACGGCGGGGTCGGCATCGGCCAGTTCCTGCAGCGGTACGATCACGCCGGGCAGGGCATCGGCCTGCTCGCGCAGCGTGCGGGCCAGCGCTTCGAGCGCGTTCAAGGGCTGGGCGCCGGCGTCCTGGAGCAGGTCGCGCCACAGGGCGTCGAGGGTGTCGGTGCGCGCGCCGGCCGCGGCGAGTTTCTCGACGCTGCGGCTGGCGCCGGTTGCTGCTTCCGTGCGCAGGTGCACCTGGAACGCCGCGCTCAGGCTGGCGCTGTCGTCGATGCTGCGCAGCGCCTGCAACTGCTGCGCAAAGGCTTCGGGATCGGTGCAGCCGTAGCCGGACTCGATCTGCGCAAGCTGCTTGTGCAGCGCGGCGCGAGCGCCGTGCTCGGCCAGCAGCTCCTCGAGCACCTGGCTGGGCTGCGGGCGCACGGCATGCGCTGCGAAGTTGTAGCGGCGCTTCAGTTCACCGGACAACCGCCACCACGACGGCTGCAGCCAGCGCAGCATCGAGCCCTGTTGCGCGCGCGCCTGTGCGAGGCCGGCCTCGGTGTCGCCGGGCGAGAGCTTGTCGCGCCAGTGGCCGGTGCGCTGCAGAGCGGCGTCGAGGGCCTGCTGCAGGCTGCGGCGCTCGGCCAAGGCAGTGGTCCATGCCAGGCTGCTCGGGTGCGCGGCGTCGAGCAGCGTGAGCTGCCCGCGCGCGGCCAGCGCAGCCACGCGGCGCGCGTCGGCCACCACGGCCAGTGCATCGCGCCACAGTGCCTGCTCGTCGGCCAGCGGCGGCCACGCGTCGACGAGCGCATCGCGGCATGCGCCGCTCTGCGCGATGGCGCGCTCGCTGAGTTCGACCAGCCGCGCGAGCGGCTTCTCCTGCTTCAGCAGCGAGGGCGCCAGCTGCGCGAACACGTGCTGCGCCAGGCTGGGCGCGCCCAGGCTTTCGGTCACGGCCAGGTGCAGCCGCGACACCAGCTCCGCATGCTGGCGCCATGCCGAGAAGGCGGGCAGGGCTTCGGCCTGCAGCGGCGTGAGCGCGGGGTCGTCGGCCTTCAGCGCGATGAGCCGTGCCACCAGTTCGCGCAGCGTCACGGCGATGTGCGCGGGCACGTCGCGCATGGCGGCGTCGAAGCGTTCCAGCGCGCGCAGGTCGAGGTCCATGGCGTCGAGCACCTTGGTGCGCTCGGCCGACTCCTGCGCGAGCGCCTCGGGCGCTTCCAGCCATTGCTCGTAGGTCTTGCGCAGGTTCTGCACGAAGGCCTTCTTGTCGCCCTGCGAGTCGTGGATCATGCAGCAGAGCTCGTCCAGCCCCTGCTGCCGCAGGCGGTGGAACACCACGTCGATGGCGGCCCGCTTCTCGCAGACGAACAGCACGCGCTGGCCGCGGCCCACGTAGTCGGCAATCAGGTTGGTGATGGTCTGCGACTTGCCCGTGCCCGGCGGGCCTTGGATGATGTAGCTGGTGCCGGTGCGCGCCAGCGCGACGGCGGCGGTTTGCGTGGCGTCGCCTTGCACCACCGGCCACTGCGCGGCCAGCGGCAGGGCGGGCGGCGCCTCGGCATCGACCTGGCGCGGCTGCAGCGAGAAAACGCGGTCGAAGGCCTCGCTCGCGATGTCGCTTTCGGCCAGGCCCGAATAGTCGCGCACCAGCGACATCTTGCGGTGGTTGAAGTTGCCCAGCGTCACGGCCGTGAGGTCGATGTCCCACTGGTACGGGTTGCCGGTGCTCTCGCGCAGCTGCAGCGTGGTGCGTTCGGTTTCTTCCGCCACGGAGGCGGCCATCTGCGGGGCGCGCGGCTGCGGACGGGCGCCGACGGCGTCGCGCACCGGCAGGGGCACCGGGCGCACGCGCGCATGAAAGAGCTGCAGGCCGAGCGGGCGGAAGTCGTCCTGCGCGTAGCTGAAATCTTGTGCGGCCACCGGCACCGCGGACGCCGTGCGCACGCGCGCGCGGCGCTTGAACTGTTCGAGCCGCTGGCGCGCGCGCTGGTGGATCACCGCGATTTCGGGCTGCTTCACCAGCCGCAGCTGCACGCCGGGCTCGCTCTGGGCAATCTGCGCCGAGAGCTGGGCGTGGAACTGCTCGATGGAGGTCTCGCGCAGGTCCACCGTCTCGGGCAGCACGATGCCGTACAGCTGGCGCAGGTGATGCCGCAGCGTGGGGTTGACCTGCGCCTCGCTGGTCGCGGCTTCGAGCAGGTACTGGTCGCGCACGCCCTTCTTGCGCGAGAGTTCGACCGGCAGCATCAGCAGCGGCGAGGCGATGCGCTCGGCCTGCTCGGCGCCGCCGGCAGCCCCTTCCTTCAGGTTGTGCCAGCGCAGGAAGGCGATGACCAGCGACATCTGCGAGAAGCCGTATTCGGAGCGGTCGCGCCGCGCCTCCTGCAGGATGCGGTCGAGCGCGCCGGGCAGGTAGGGCTGGTCCTCGAAGCGCAGCCAGCGCGCCAGCGGCACGGGGTCGCAGCTGGCGATGTCGGCGGCGAAGCGGCCGTCCCACACGCAGAGCTGGTCGACACGGATGCTGTGCATGTCGACCACCAGCGGCACGCTGGCAATGGTGAGGTTCACATGCGCCTGCGTCGGCTTGAAGTACAGCAGGCGGTTGCGCCGCGACAGGTCGAACAGGCGGTCGCGCAGGTGCAGCTGGATGGCCTGGCGGCGCTGGCTGGCGCCGTTCTTCGCGGGGGCGATGCGGTCCAGCCCCAGCCCGAGGTTCAGGTCCAGCGGCTGGTCGCGGTAGGTTTCGAGCCGGCGGATCACCGAAGGCAGGTCGCGCGCGCGCTCGTGACGGTCGAGCGCGGTCATCTCGAAGATCACGGCGGCCACCACCGGATGCAGGCGGCGGTTCAGTTCGAACAGGTTGCCCCGGTGCGCGGCGAAGCGCGTCAGCTCTTCGCCGATGGTGAAGTCCAGCCCGCAAGAGAGGCTGGCGAGCACCTGACCCAGGCACAGGATGTCGCCGAGGGAGTCGTGGTGCGCCAGGCGCAGCTCCCACGCGGCGTAGCCGGGCAGGTACGCAGGGCGCGTGGGCACGGCGTCGGGCCCGGCATCGGCCATGACCGCGAGGTTTTCCACCGAGAGGCCGTCGTCGGCATCGATGGTGACGCGCGCTTCGCCCACCACGCGCAGCACCGACGCGGCGGGCTGCTCCAGCGGTGCGATGGCTTCGAGGTTGCGGTGCGGGTCCGCGCCCTCGGGGTGCGCGAGCGCCAGCGCTGGCGCATCGGTCACGCGGTAGGCGAACACGTTGCCGAGCGCGGCGACCTTGCCTTGCTCGTGCAGCGCGGAGACTTCGCGCAGCAGCGGCAGCACGAGCTTGAGCACGTCGTCGGTCTGCAGGCCGCCGTGGGCATCGGCGGTGTCCAGCAGCTGCAGGAGGGGAGCGGGGGCGGTGGTCATGCGGCGGCGGCCTGCTGGTGTTGGGTGGAGGCCTTGTCGAGCAGGGCGGTGGCGTCGCGCTTCACGCGCGTGAGGCTGCGCTTGGGAAAGCGCAGGTCTTTCACCACGCGCTGTTCGAGCGGCTCGGCGCAGCCCAGCGCTTCGGCCAGGCCGAGCGCGGCGGCGAGCGTGACGTCGTCGAGCTCGGGGTCGGCCGCGACGAAGTCGACCAGCACGCTGGCCAGGTAGTCGTGCAGCCCGGCGGGCACCGGCTCGGGCGGCGGCATGGCCGACGCGGGCGGCGCGAAGTCGGGAAAGAAGCGGCGCGCATGCGCGAGCAGCGGCTCCGACTGCAGGTACGCATGCTGCAGCAGCTGTGCGATGACGCCGCGCGTGAGCGCACCCACGCGCTGCTGGCCGAGCATGTCGAGCGTGCCCAGGTCGAGCGGGCCTTCGAGGGCGGTGGCCAGCCAGTCTTCGGCGTCGTGCTGGCGCTCGGTCCACAGGCGCATGGCGCGGGCGCGCACGAACACCTCGGGGTGGCTGGTGCCGCGCGTCTGCGTGGCCGGGTCGGCGCAGATCTCCTCGGCCTGCGCCAGGTAGCTTGCGACGTTGACCTGCGTGAGGCCGGTCTCGATCTTGATGAGCGCGCTCACCGCGGGCTCGAGCGCGCCGCAGGCCACGCAGCCGCCGCGGTCGGCGAAGGCCTCGGTGTACAGCGCGTAGCGCCGCGCGGCGTGCAGGTGGCTCGCATCGGCACGCGGGTCGGCCGAGGCGGCGTGCAGCAATCGGTCGACCACGTGGTACTTGCCGCCGTCGCGCGCCCACAGCAGGTAGTGCGCAAGTTCGTGGCCCAGCACGGCCTGCAGTTCGGGTCCCTGCAGGCGCTCCAGCAACGGGCCCGAGAGCACGATGTGCGCCTCGCCCGGCACGAAGTGGATCGCGGCATTCATCGCGCCGTCGCGCGCCTGGTAGAGCGTGATGCTCGCCGTGACGCCCAGGCGCTGCGCCGCGAGCCGGGCGTGCGCGTGCAGCTCGGGATGCGCCGTCGCGTCGAGCCGGTACGAGTTGCGCAGCAGTTCGGCGCGCACCGCGGCAGCGTGTTCCTCGCGTGCCTCGGCCGAGGCGGCCCAGCGCCAGACCTCGGGCTCGTGCACTTGCAAGTGCGCGGCCAGGGCCTGCTGGTACGGCAGCGGGGTCAGGTCTTCGAGGCGGACGGCGGGTGTGGATTCGGAGGTGTCGACCATGTCTGGAGCGCCGGTAACAGTGAGTTGCCGACGATCCTAAACGAGCGGCCCACGCCGTCCGTTCCCCGCCTTGTCCTTGCCGCGCCCTGCACCTACCAGCTGTAGCCGGCCGTCACGTACACGCTGCGGCGCTCGCCGTAGTAGCAGCCGGTGGACGAGAGGCAGGTGGCCACGTAGGTCTTGTCGGCCACGTTGGCCACATTCAGCGCCAGGCGCACGCCCTTCCATGCGGGCCGCACGCGGCCCAGGTCCCAGCGCACCGCCGCGTCGAACAGCGTCACGCCCGGAATGCGGAACTGGTTGGCGTTGTCGCCGTAAGTGGCGCTGGTGTGGCGCACGCCGCCGCCCACGGTCAGGCCGGCCAGCGCTTCGTTCTGGAAGGCGTACTCCAGCCAGAAGGCGGCCTGGCGCTGCGGCACGTAGGCGAAGCGGTTGCCCTGGATGCTGACGCCGGCCGCGTTCGGGTTGGCGCGTGTCACGCGGCTGTCGGTGTAGGCATAGGAGGCGATGGCGTCCAGCCCCTTGAGGACCTGGCCGCGCGCCTCGAGCTCCAGCCCGCGCACGCGCACTTCGCCGGTCTGCTCGCTGAACGAGCGGCTCTGCGGGTCGGGCGTGAGCACGTTCTGCTGCGTGAGTTCGTACGCCGCCGCGGTCAGCAGGGCCTTGGAGCCCGCGGGCTGGTATTTCACGCCCACCTCGGTCTGCTTGCCGGTGGTCGGCTGGAACACGTTGCCCAGGCGGTCGGTGCCGGCCGCGGGCTGGAACGAGGTGGAGTAGCTCAGGTACGGCACCACGCCGTTGTCGAAGCTGTACATCAGCGCGGCGCGGCCGGTGAACTTGCCGTCGCGCTGGTCGGCGGCGGCCAGGCGGCGCGGCGTCATGGTGAGCGTGCGGGTGTCGGTGATGGCGCGGTCCTGCCGCCCGGCGAGCACCAGGCTCCAGCGGTTCCAGTGCATCTGGTCCTGCAGGTAGAAGCCGCTCTGGCGGCGCCGCTGTTCGATGTGCGTGGCCACCGAGGGCACCTGGCCGCTGTCGCGCCCGTACACCGGCAGGTAGGCGTTGAACGGCGTGGTGATGATGCGCAGGTTGGTTTCGTCGAACGAAGATTTCTCGTCGGAATAGTCCACGCCCGCCAGGGCGGTGTGGCGCACCGGGCCGGTCGTGAAGTCGGCCTGCACCTGGGTGTCGACCGTCATGAGCTTGGCGGTCTCGGGAAAGGCCCACGCATAGCGCAGCAGCGACGACGGGTTGCAGGCGGCCAGGCAGAAGGCCTGCACGCGCTGCGTGTACGCGTCGACCTTGCCGTAGCGCAGGTTCTGGCGCAGCGTGAAGGTGTCGTTCAGCTTGTGTTCGGCCTCGTAGCCGACGAAGTGCTGGCGGTTGTTGAAGCGGTCGTAGCCGGGCTCGCCGACGAAGGCGCGCGTGGGCAGCGCGGCGTAGCGGCTGGTGTCCAGCGTGCCGGCCGAAGGCAGCGCGGGCGCGCCGCCGCCGCCGGGCGAATCGAGCGTCTGCCAGTGGGCCATCAGCGTGATGCGGGTGGCGTCCGAAGGGCGGAAGGTGAGCGACGGGGCGAAGTAGCTCTTCTTCTCCGACACGTAGTCGTAGGCGGTATTGGCTTCGCGGTGCAGGCCGACCAGGCGGTAGCTCCACACGCCGTCGTCGTCGATCGCACCGCCGAAGTCGAAGGCCGTCTGCCGGCGGTTGTGGCTGCCGAGCTGCACTTCGACCTGGCGCACGGTTTCCAGCGTCGGGCGCTTGCTCACCATGTTCACCAGGCCGCCGGGCGTCGACTGGCCGTAGAGAACGGAGGACGGTCCCTTCACCACTTCCACGCGCTCCAGCCCCCAGGGCTCGATGCGCGGCTGCGAGTAGCCGCGCGCGCCGAAGGGCAGGCGCAGGTTGTCGAGGTAGCGCGCCGGCGGCGTGAAGCCGCGCAGCGTGAGCCAGTCCAGCCGCAGGTCGGTGTTGCCGTACTGCGCGACGATGCCGGGCGTGTAGCGCAGGCTCTCGACCAGCGTGGTGGCGCCTTGCGAATCCATCTGGTCGCGCGTGACCACCGAGACGGACTGCGGGGTTTCCAGCAGCGGTGTGTCGGTCTTGGTGCCGCCGGTGCTGCGTTGCGCCACGAAGCCCTTGCCCGGGCCCTTGCCGCTTTCTTCTTCCGCGTTGGCGGTGACGGTCACCGGCGCGAGCGAGCCCGCGCGCTGGCCCGTGACGCGCACTTCCGACAAGGTCTCGGAGGTCTGGCCGCGCTGCAGCGCATACACGTTGCCCGCGCCGCGCACGGCCTGCAGCCCGGTGCCGGCCAACGCCATGGCAAAGCCTTCGTCGACCGTGAAGCGGCCGCGCACGCCGGAGCCGTTCAGGCCGGCGGTCATGGCCGCGTCGCTCGACAGCAGCACGCCGGCCTGGCTCGCGAACTGGCTCAGCACGGTGCCCAGCGGGCCGGCGGGAATGGCGTAGTCGCGCGACGCGGCGGGCTGGGGCTGCGCCTGTGCCATGGCGGGCAGGGCCTGCACCGCGGCGACCACGGGCAGCAAGGCCGTCGCGCCACGCAGCGCCCGCGCTAGCTGCCGGTTGGTGCGTGGACGGGAGGGGCGGAAAGAAGGGCGGTTCGGCAAGGGCGCGGGCATGGCGGCTTTCGGGCAAAAAGGAGGTTGGTATTTGTCTTGCCAACCGGCGCCGCCAAAAGGGAACCCGCCCGCCGAAAAAATTCTTGAATCAGCGCTTCGGCGTGTCCTGCGCCGCCTCGACCACCGTCCACCACGGCGTCGGCCGGCGCACGCGCACCGGCAGCGTGGCCTGCAGCGCCGAAAGAATGCGCTCGGTGTCGGCCAGCGGGTAGGCGCCCACGATGCGCAGGTCGGCCACCTCGGGCGCGCAGCCCAGGTAGCCCGGCCGGTAGCGGGCCAGCTCGGCGATGAAGTCGCCCAGGCGCATGCCGTCGGCCACGAGCATGCCGCGCGTCCAGTCTTCGGCGTAGCCCGCCACGGGCTCGGGGGTCTCGACGCGGTCGGCAAAGAGGCGGGCCTGCTGCCCGGCCACCAGCGTGAGCGACTCGCCGCCCTCGCTCGGGCGCGAGGCGACGGCGCCTTCGAACACCGCGAGCCGCACCGCGCCGCCTTCTTCGTGCCGCACCGCGAAGCGGGTGCCCAGCGCGGTCAACCGGCCCTGCGGCACGTCGACGACGAGCGGGCGGAAGGGGTTCACGGGGCTGGCGTCGTCGTGCCCGCTGGTGACCAGCACTTCGCCCTTGTAGAGCACGATGCGGCGCAGGCTCGGCGAGAAGTCGATGTCGAGTGCGGTGGCGGTGTTGAGCCACAGGCGGCTGCCGTCGGCCAGCACGAGCTCGCGCCGCTCGCCGGTGTCGGTGCGGTGGGCGGCGACCCAGCCTTGCCAGGGCAGGTGGCGCGAAGCCATCCAGCCCGCGATGCCCGCCACCGGCAGCAGCGCCAGTGCGCGCAGCACCGAGCGCCGCCGGCCGGCCGTGGCCGTGCCGCGTTCGAGCGCCCTGCGCGCCGGCAGGCCGGACAGCGCCCTGAACTCGCCCGAGATGCTTTCCACGCGGTGCCATGCGGCGCGCTGGCGCGGGCCGGCATCGAGCCACGACTGCCAGCGGCGGCGGTCGGCGTCGCTCACGGCGCTGTCGTGCAGCACGGCGAACCATTCGGCGGCCTGCTGCAGGTCTTCGAAGGCCGGTGCCTGGGACGGTGCCGGGGACGGTGCGGGTGCCGCGTCGTGCGGCGGGAGGCCCAGGCTCCTCATGAATTCGTCAGCAGCAGGCATTGCAGCATGGCCTGTGCCATGTATTTCTTGACCATGCGCTGCGACACCTTCAGCTGCGCGGCGATCTCGGCGTAGCCCAGGCCGTCGAGCTGTGCCAGCAGGAAGGCGGTGCGCGCCTTGGGGTTGAGCCTGTCCAGCATGGCGTCGATGCGGCACAGCGTTTCCAGCGCCAGCAGCCGTTCCTCGGGGGAGGGCGCGAGCGGTTCGGGCAACACGGCCACGGCCTCGAGCCAGGCGCGTTCGATGTCCTGGCGGCGCCAGTGGTTCACCACCACACCGTGCGCCAGCGTGCGCAGGAAGGCGCGCGGCTCGTTCAGCACCTGCGCGTCGCGCGACACCATCAGGCGCACGAAGGTGTCGTGGGCCAGGTCGGCCGCGCACGACGCGCCGCCCAGCCGCCGGCGGAACCAGCCCAGCAGCCAGCCATGGTGTTCGCGGTAGATCGCATCGATGGATGCCGGCTCGGACGGAAGCGGAAGGACGGACACGGGACGGCGGCGGAACGCGCGAAGATGAGAATAGTTCGCATTCTATCCATCTGTCTACGTTCGATCTACTGCAGGCCACATCGGCCCGCCCTGCTGCCGCGCTCAGTGCGCCATCGGCGCCACAGCCAGGTCCGGCACCACGTTCAGGATGCGCAGCGTCTGCTGCACCACCTGGCTGAACACCGGCGCGGCCACCAGGCCGCCGAAGTACTTGCCCGCGCCGGGTTCGTCGATCATCACCGCGACGATGATGCGGGGCTTGTCGATGGGCGACATGCCCGTGTACCAGGCGCGGTACTTGTTGCTCGCGTAGCCCTTGCCGACCTGCTTGTGCGCGGTGCCGGTCTTGCCGCCCACCGAGTAGCCCTGGGTCTGCGCGAGCGGCGCGGTGCCGCCGGGCGCGGCGGCCAGGTGCATCATCTGGCGCACCTCGCTGGCCACGAGCGGCGAGAACACCTGCACACCGGCCGGTTCCTCGCCGGTATTCTTCAGCAGGCTCACCGGAATCACCTCGCCGTCGTGCGCGAAGGCGGTGTAGGCATGCGCGATCTGGAACAGCGACGCCGACAGGCCGTAGCCGTACGACATGGTGGCCTGCTCGATGGGCCGCCACGACTTCCACGGCCGCAGCCGCCCCGTGACCGCGCCGGGGAAGGGCGTCTGCGGCTTCTGACCGATGCCCACGGCGGTGAGCGAGTTCCACATCTCCTGCGCCGACATGCGCTGCGAGATCTTGGTGGCGCCGACGTTGCTCGATTTCTGGATCACGCCCTGCACCGTCAGCACGCCGAAGTTCTCGTCGTCGTGGATGGTCGCGCCCGACACGGTGATGCGCCCCGGGTTGGTGTCGATGATGGTGTTGGGCGTGACACGGCCCAGCTGCAGCGCGGTGGCGACGGTGATCGGCTTCATGGTCGAGCCGGGCTCGAACACGTCGGTCATGGCGCGGTTGCGCAGCTGCTCGCCGGTAAGGGCGTGGCGGTCGTTGGGGTCGTAGCTCGGGTAGTTGGCCATGGCCAGCAGCTCGCCCGTGCGGGCGTCGACCACCACCACGCTGCCCGCGCGCGCCTTGTTGGCGACCACGGCGTCGCGGATCTTCTCGTACGCCACGAACTGCACGCGGTCGTCGATGCTCAGCTGGATGTCGTGGCCGGCGGTGGGCGGCACCTGGTCCTCGGTGTCCTCCACGATGTGGCCCAGCCGGTCCTTCAGCACATGGCGCGAGCCCGACTTGCCGGCCAGCTCGTTGTTGAACGCCAGCTCCACGCCCTCCTGGCCGATGTCCTCCACGTTGGTGAAGCCGGCCAGGTGGGCCGCCGCCTCGCCCTCGGGGTACTGGCGCCGGTAGTCGCGGCGCAGGTAGACGCCCTTGATGCCGAGCGCGGCCACCTGCCTGGCAATGGGCTCGTCGACCTGGCGCTTGAGCCAGACGAAGCTCTTGTCTTCGTCCTCGAGCTTCTTGTCGATGTCCTTCAGCGGCATGCCGAGCAGCCTGGCGGCCTGTTTGAGCTTTTCTTGCGTGGCGGGGTCGTCGCGCTCGATGTCTTCTGGAATGGCCCAGATGCTGGGCGCCGGCATGTCGGAGGCCAGGATCAGCCCGTTGCGGTCGAGGATGCGCCCGCGGTTGGCCGGCAACTCCAGCGTGCGCTGGTAGCGCACTTCGCCCTGGTGCTGGAAGAAGTCGTTGTTGAAGATCTGCACGTAGGCAGCGCGGCCGGCCAGCAGCAGGAAGCCGAAGGCGATGCTGGCCACGATGAACTTGCTGCGCCACACGGGAGTGGGGCTGGCGAGCAGTGGACTGCTGCCGTATCGGATGCGGCCGTTGGGATTCATGAGCCCTGATTATCAAGTTCCGGGTGACGTGCAAGTCACCCGGAAGGGCCCCGTTTTCTTAGCTGCGCGTTAGACGCGAGCCAGACGCGCGCAGCGGTCAGCGCTTGGGGCGCAGCGACACGATCAGCGACGGGAAGATGCGCCCGTCGGTGTCGCGCGGCAGCTTGTCGGTCTTGCGCAGGCCGCGCTCGGCCGCGTCGTCCCAGCCCGGCAGGCCGCTCGACTTGCTCAGCTTCACGCCAACGATGGTGCCGTCGGGCGCCAGGCTCACCTCGAACTCGGCGGCCGGATTGCCGTTGACGGTATCGGCATCGGGGAAGGTGATGTTCGGCCGCACGGCGGCGGCGATGCGACCGGCATAGCCGCTGGACGGACCGGACGTGCGCATGGCCGTGCCCTTCGCGTCGTCGGCGCCGCTGGCGCCCGCAAGGCCCTGCATGCGCTTGAGCGTGGCGGCACGGTCGGCCGCGGCCTGCTTCGCGGCGGCCTCGGCCTTCTTGGCTTCGGCCTGCTTGGCCTCGGCTTCCTGCTGCTTCTTCTGGTCGGCGAGCTTCTTCTGCTGCTGCTCCTTCAACTGCGCCTGCTTCTTGTCGGCCTCGTCCTCCGCGCGCTGCCTGGCTTCGAGCTCCTTCTTCTTTTGCTCCTGCTGCTTTTCGAGCTCGCGCTGCTTCAGTTCCTTTTGCTCCTTGAGCTTCTTCTCACGCTCCAGGGCAATGTCGGGCGCTTTGGGCGCGGGAGCGGGCTCGGGCGCCTTGGCCACCGGGGGCGGAGGCGGCGGCGGCGGCGCTGGCGTTGGCGCCGGTGTGGGAGCAGGTGCGGGCGGCGGCGGCGTGGGAACCGGGGCGGGCGCCTGCGGTGCCTGCAGGCGAGGCGCGGCCTGCTGCACCGTGGACGACCACAGCTCCGCATCGACAGCGCCTTCGTCGGCCTCGCTTTTCCAGCGCACGCCCCAGGTGAGCGCGGCGATCAGCAGGCCGTGCGCAATGAGGGCCAGCACGATGGCGCGCGGCGTGCCGCGCTGCGGCGGCGGCGCGAACTCGGGGCGATCCAGTGCGAGCGACATGCCTTATTTGCCGCCCGTGGTCGTGACTGACAAGCCCACGCGCTCGACGCCGCTGCGCTTGAGCTGGTTCATGGCCTTGACCACGGTCTCGTACTTCACCGACTTGTCGGCGCTGATGACCACCGGGCGGTCGTTGTCGCCGCCCTGGGCCTGCTTGGCCGCGGCGCCGATCTGGGTCATGGGGATCGACGTGCCGCCGGTGCCGGTGGACGGGTCTTTCTTGATCTGCACTTCGTCGTCGCTCTTGATGACGATCTCGATGGGCTTGTCCGGCTGCTTGTTGGCGCGGTCGACCGTGGGCAGGTTGATCACGCTCGGCGTGATGAGCGGGGCGGTGACCATGAAGATGATCAGCAGCACCAGCATCACGTCGATGAACGGGACCATGTTGATCTCGTTGATCGTGCGGCGTCCTCGGCCCCGGGATGAAACGGCGGGCATGCGTTGCGCCTCCGCTCAGCGGTTGGCCGGAGCCACCGACGACGCGCCGCCCGCGCCCGGGTTGGACGACAGGTTGCGCTGCAGGATGTTGGAGAACTCCTCGATGTAGGTCTCCAGGGCGATGGCGATCTTGTCGATCTCGCGGGCGAAGCGGTTGTAGCCGACCACCGCCGGAATGGCGGCGAACAGGCCGATGGCCGTGGCCACCAGCGCTTCGGCAATGCCGGGGGCCACGGTGGCCAGCGTCACCTGCGTGAGCGCGGCCAGGCCGGTGAAGGCATGCATGATCCCCCAGACCGTGCCGAACAGGCCGACATACGGGGACACCGAGCCCACGGTCGCCAGGAACGAGAGGTTCTGTTCGGCCGCGTCCAGCTCGCGCTGGAAGCTCGCGCGCATGGCGCGGCGGGCGCCGTCGAGCAGCGTGGGGGCGTCGGTGACGTGGCGCTCGCGCAGTTTTTGATACTCGCGCATGCCCGAGGCGAAGATGCGCTCCATGGGGCCGGCGAACTTGGCGTTCTGCGCGGCCGAGGCGAACAGTTCGTTCAGGCTGGTGCCAGACCAGAACTCGCGCTCGAAGTCGTCGTTCAGTGCGCGCATGCGGCGCAGCGAGAAGTACTTGCGGATGATCGCTGCCCAGCTGGCGATCGAGACGATCACCAGCAGCAGCACGACCAGCTGCACCACGAAGCTCGCGTGGAGCAGGAGATTGATGATTGAAAGATCTTGGTTCATGGCTTGATAGGTTGAGTCATGGAGCCGCTGTAGCGCTCGAGGGTTCCCGTGACTTGTTTCGGTATGCGCGCTGGACGCAACGTGGCGGCATCCACCCAGCCGATGCGGATCGTGCCTTCGCACAGCAAGACAGGTGCCGCGGCCCCTGTTCGCTCTTGCTCTGTTTTTGATAGCACGCGCTGACCGATTATCAACGACGCAGTGCCCAATTGTTGGAGATCGGCTGTAACCAGCAGTTCGTCGTCGAGCCGGGAAGGGCGATGGTATTTGAGCTGCGTTTCGCTCACCACGAACTGGCCGCCGGTTTCCTCGCGCAGCCTGCGCTGCTCGATGCCCAGGGAGCGCAGCCATTCGGTGCGGGCGCGCTCCATGAACTTCAGGTAGTTGGCATAGAACACGATGCCGCCGGCATCGGTGTCTTCCCAGTAGACGCGGATCGGGAACGCGTAGCTCATTGCGCCTTGTGGTCCGCCCGGTCGGCCATGGGGCGCAGGCGCTCGATGGCTTCCCGCAGGTGCGCCATCGAACTGGCGGTGGAAAAGCGCACGAACTTCGCGGTCTCGGCCGTGCCGAAGTCGCGCCCCGGCGTGACGGCGACGTGGGCGCGTTTCATGGTCTCGAAGGCAAAGTCCCAGCTGCCCGAGATGCCCAGCCTTTCAGCGAAGCCCGTGCAGTCGGCCCAGGCGTAGAAAGCGCCGTCGGGCACCACGGGCACGTTCAGGCCCAGCGCGTCGAGTTGCGGAATGAACCAGTCGCGGCGCGCCTTGAACTCGGCGCGGCGGCGTTCGTACTCGGCAATGCTGGCGTCCTCGAAGCAGGCCAGCGCCGCATGCTGCGACACCGTGCTCGCGCAGATGAAGAGGTTCTGCGCCAGGCGCTCGACCACCGGCACCAGCGCCTCGGGCACCACCAGCCAGCCCAGGCGCCAGCCGGTCATGTTGAAGTACTTGCTGAAGCTGTTGATGCTGATGACGTTGTCGTCGATGGCCAGCGCGGTCTGCCCGAAGGCGTCGTCGTACGACAGGCCGAGGTAGATCTCGTCGATCAGCGTGATGCCCCCGCGCTGCGACACCACCTCGTGGATGCGGCGCAGCTCATCGGGCGCGATCGAGGTGCCGGTCGGGTTCGACGGCGAGGCGAGCAGCACGCCGCGGGTCTTGTCGGTCCATGCCGCCTTCACCTTGTCGGCGGTGAGCTGGAAGCGCTCTTCGGCCGTGGTCGGCACCAGCACCGCCTTGCCGTCCGCCGCGCTCACGAAATGGCGGTTGCACGGATAGCTGGGGTCGGGCATGAGGATCTCGTCGCCCGATTCGATCAGCGCCAGGCAGGCCAGCTGCAGCGCGGCCGAGGCACCGGCGGTGACGACGATGCGCCGTGCCGGCACATCCACGTTGAAGCGCTGGCGATACCAGCCGCTGATGCGTTCGCGCAGGAGGTCCAGGCCGGTGGCCTGCGTGTACTGCGTGGCGCCCGCGCGCACGGCGCGCAGGGCGGCTTCCTGCACCAGCGGCGGGGCGGTGAAGTCGGGCTCGCCGATGTTCAGGAAGATCATCGGCCGGTCGGTGTGGGCGACCTCGCGCGCCAGGGCGCCCGCCGCCTTGGCCACCTCCATCACGTAGAACGGCTCGATGCGCTGGGCGCGCGTCGAAATCCTCACGGGCGTGCCTTGCCCGACGCGCGGTCGGTTTCCACTTCGAGGGGACGCAGCTGCGGCGCCAGGCCGTTGAGCACGGCGTTCACGTACTTGTGGCCGTCGGTGCCGCCGAATTCCTTGGCGAGTTCGATGCACTCGTTGAGCACCACGCGCCAGGGCACGTCAAGGCAGTTCTGGAACTCGTACACGCCGATCCACATCACGGCGTGCTCCACGGGCGAGATTTCCTCGAACTTGCGGTCCAGCAGCGGGCGGATCAGCGCGTCGAGCTGCTCGGCGCCTTCGATCGAGCCGTGCAGCAGCGCGTCGTAGTGCGCGGCGTCGGCCTTGTGGAAGCCCGCGAGGTCGCGCGTGAAATGGTCGATGTCCGTCGGGTCGTTGCGGCCTACCAGGTGCTGGTAGAGCGCCTGCAGCGCGAACTCGCGCGCGCGGCTGCGGTTGGACTTGGCCGAAGCCTTGCGCGCACCCGTGCTGGTGAGGCCGACGCGCGACTGGCGCGGCTTGTCGCCTGCGGCGGTGACGGGCTTGAGGGGCTTGGAGGTGTCGTCGGTCATGAAAGGGTGGCCAGCAGTCGCGCCATTTCGACCGCCACGCGGGCCGCGTCGCGGCCCTTGTCGGTCTGGCGGGCAACGGCTTGCTCTAGGTTCTCGGTGGTGATGATCGCGTTGGCGATGGGCAACTTGTAGTCGAGCGAGACGCGGCTCACGCTGGCGCCCGATTCGTTGGCCACCAGCTCGAAGTGGTAGGTCTCGCCGCGGATGATGCAGCCCAGCGCCACGAGCGCGTGGTAGCCGCCGCGCTCGGCCAGCGCCTGCAGGGCGATCGGCACTTCGAGCGCGCCGGGCACGTGCAGGTGGTGAATGTCGGAACCGCTTACGCCGAGCGACTCGAGCTCCGCGAGGCAGGCCGCGGCCAGCGCAGCGGTGATGTCGGCATTGAAGCGCGCCTGCACGATGCCGATGCGCAGCCCTTTTCCGTCGAGCGGCTTGCTCTCGCCCTTGTTTGCACCTTGCATGGTCGTTCAGTCCTTCGTGAGGTAGCCGGCAATTTCGAGGCCGTAGCCCGCGGCCATGCTCGGCATGCGACGCGGCGTGCCCAGCAGGTTCATCTTGTGCACGCCGCATTCGCGCAGGATCTGCGCGCCGATGCCGTAGCTGCGCAGGTCCATGCGGCCACGCTCGGGGGCCTGCGCGGGGCGCGCGGTGCCGTCGAACTGCGCGAGCAGCTCGCTGCCGGTTTCGCCGCAGTTCAGCAGCACGGCGACGCCCTTGCCCTCGGTCGCGATGTGCGACAGGCTGGCGTCCAGGCTCCACGAGTGCAGCGAGCGATTGATTTCGAGCGCATCGAGCACCGACAGCGGCTCGTGCACGCGCACCGACACCGTGTCTTCAGGGGCCCAGGTGCCGCGCACCAGCGCCAGGTGCACGCCGCGGCTGGGCTTGTCGATGAAGGCGTGGGCCGTGAAAGCGCCCCAGGCGGTCTGAATTTCACGGCAGCCGACCTTCTCGACCAGCGATTCGACGCGGCTCCTGTGCTCGATAAGCGCGGCGATGGTGCCGATCTTCAGGTTGTGCTCGGCCGCGAAGATCTGCAGGTCGGGCAGTCGGGCCATGGTGCCGTCTTCGTTCATCACCTCGCAGATCACCGAGGCGGGCGAGCAGCCGGCCATGGCGGCCAGGTCGCAGCCGGCTTCGGTATGGCCGGCGCGCATCAGCACGCCGCCGTCCACCGCCTGCAACGGGAAGATGTGGCCGGGCTGCACCAGGTCGGCGGCCACGGCGTTGGGCGCCACGGCGGCCTGCACGGTGCGCGCGCGGTCGGCGGCCGAAATGCCGGTGGTCACGCCTTCGGCGGCCTCGATGGACACCGTGAAGGCGGTCGAATGCTTGGCGCCGTTGCGTTGCACCATCGGCGGCAGCTGCAACCGCTCGCACATTTCGCGCGACAGCGTCAGGCAGATCAGGCCGCGGGCATGGCGTGCCATGAAGTTGATGGATTCGGCCGTGATGTGGTCGGCCGCGACGACGATGTCGCCTTCGTTCTCGCGGTCTTCCTCGTCCACCAGGATCACCATGCGGCCGGCGGCGAGTTCGGCCACGATTTCCTCGACCGGCGAGATCGAGGCGGGGGCGCGCGCGGCGCGGGGAGCGCCGATCGGCGTGACGGAGGCGTTCATTCGGCTGTGTCCTTGGAATACGTGGAAGCAGGGGGCACCAGCACGCCCGCCTGGAGCATGCGCTCCACGTAGCGCGCCACGGTATCGATTTCGAGGTTGACCTTCGAGCCGGCCTTCAAGCCGCCGAGGGAGGTGTTCTCGACGGTGTGCGGGATCAGGTTGATGCTGACCTCGGCGCCGTCGGAGATGTCGCTCACGCTGTTGACGGTGAGGCTCACGCCGTTGATGGTGATCGAGCCCTTGTAGGCCAGGAAGCGGGCCAGCGCGGGAGGCGCGACCACGCGCAATTGCCAGCTTTCGCCGAACGGCTCGAAGAAGCTCACGCTGCCGATGCCGTCCACGTGGCCGGACACGATGTGCCCGCCCAGGCGGTCGCTCGCGCGAAGGGCCTTCTCGAGGTTGACGCGGCCGCCTTCGTCGGTCAGGCCGGCGGTCTTGTCGAGGGACTCGGCCGAAATGTCGATGGTGAACTGCTGTCGCTCGGGGACGAGCGTGGTGACGGTCATGCAGGCGCCGTTGAGCGCGATGCTGTCGCCGAGCCCGACGTCATCGAGGTAGCCGTCAGGCACCGCAATGCTGAGTCTTTTGCCGTAGGAGGAGGAGGTGCCGAGGTCGTGAATGGCGGCGATGCGCCCCACGCCGGTGATGATTCCGGTGAACATATCCCCGCATTTTCGCAGAGAACGAGGCCTGTTCGGGGTAAACGCTAGAACGCGTCCTTTCCGGCAACCCGCGCCACCACGCGCAGGTCGGGTCCGAGCAGGTCCACCGACCTGAATTGCAGGGGCAGAACGCCTGCCAGCGAGGTGAGCGGACCGCCCGCATGGATGTGGCTCGCGATGTCCATGCCGCTGCCGATCAGCTTGGGCGCCAGGTACACCAGCAGCTCGTCGACGCAGCCTTCGCGCAGCATCGAGCCATTGAGCTTGTGGCCCGATTCGACGTGCAGTTCGTTCACGCCGCGCGCGGCCAGGTCTGCCATCAGAGCCGGCAGGTCGACCTTGCCGTCGGCGTTGGGCAGGCAGGTGACGGTGGCGCCGCGGGCTTCGAGCGCCCCCGCCTTTTCTTCGTTGCGGCTGGCCGCGTAGATCCAGACCGCGCGGCCAGCTATGAATATGTGAGCATCGGGCGGTGTCTGGAGCCGGCTGTCCACCACGACCAGGTGCGGCTGGCGCGGGGTGTCGACCAGGCGAACGTCCAGCCGCGGGTTGTCTTCCAGCACCGTACCGACGCCAGTCAGCACCGCGCTGGCGCGGGCGCGCCAGGCGTGGCCGTCGGTGCGGGCCGCCTCGCCGGTGATCCACTGGCTCACACCGTTGTCCAGGCCGGTCTTGCCGTCGAGCGAGGCAGCGACCTTCATGCGCACCCAGGGCCGCTGGCGGACCATGCGGCTGAAGAAGCCGATGTTGAGCTCGCGCGATTCGGCCGCGCCCGGACCGACTTTGACCTCGACCCCCGCCGCGCGCAGTCGCTCGAAGCCCTGGCCCGCGACCAGCGGGTTCGGGTCTGCCAGCGAGGCGACCACCCGGCGAACGCCGGCCGCGATCAACGCGTCGCAGCACGGGCCGGTGCGGCCGTGGTGCGAGCAGGGCTCGAGCGTGACGTACGCCGTCGCGCCTTCGACCGAGCGGCCTTGCGCAGCGGCGTCGCGCAGCGCCATCACTTCGGCATGCGGGCCGCCGGCCTTTTGCGTGTGGCCCTGGCCCAGCACGCGGCCTTCAGCGTCGCACAGCACGCAGCCCACGCGCGGGTTCGGATCGGTCAGCAGCAGTGCCGACGTGGCCAGGCGCAGCGCGGTCGCGATGTGCAGGGCGTCTTGTTCGTGAGAGGGCATGAGGGCTCGAGCGGAAGAAGTTGGCAGCGGTGTCGCTGGATCATACGAGCGGCATTCGAACGCGGACGAACGGTACGCGCCGCGATGCCGGTGCCCGCTTAGGCTCGGTTTTCGATGGCGCGAAACAGAGGCGACTCAAGTTGCACACGCGCAGGGAGGACATCGGCCTATGGCTTCAAGAAAGCATTTCAGCGCGGGCTTTTCGCTCGTGGAGGTACTCGTTTCCATCGTGGTGTTGAGCATGGGATTGCTCGGCGCCATGGGCATGCTGCTGGCGGCTGCCCGCACCAGCAACGAGGCGGCAACGTTCACGGCGGCCGTCAACCTCGTGCGCGACCTGTCGGAGAAGGCGCGCATGAACAAGGGCGTGGCGGCCAAAAACGACGCCGCGAACGCCTATCTGCTCGAGCACTGGACCGAAGCCACGGCACCCGCAGTCGCGGGGCCGTCCTGCGCCACGGTGGGTGCGCCTTGCAAGGCCGCGCAGCTTGCCGCCTGGGACCTGCGCGAATGGAAGCAGCGCGTCGCCGCCGTGTTGCCCGATGCGCGCGTCAGCGTGTGCTTCGACGAGGCGCCGTGGAGCGAAGCGGCGGGCGCCTACGTGTGGCCCTGCAGCCATACCGGCCGCAGCGTGGTCGTCAAGCTCGGCTGGACGCCGCGCGGCACGGCGGTGACCGGGCAGACGACGCCCGCACCCCGGCTGGTGATGCAACTGGTGCCAGGTGCGTCCGATGACGGCCACGTCGGTTCCTGAATCCGCACGACGCGCGCGCCAATGCGGCGTGGCGCTCGTCGAACTGCTGGTCGCGATGGGTCTTGCGCTGTTCGTGGTGCTGTGCGCCACGGCCGCATTCGTCGGCAGCAAGCAGCTGTTCACCGCGGATGCCGAGGCACAGGCGGTGGAAGACACCCTCCGGTTCGCCGGCTTCGTCGTGAAGGGCATTGTTCGGCAGGCGGGCTACGCCGACTATGCGCCGGACCGCGTGGACGCCGACGGCGCAATCTCCTTGCCAAGTTCGAGCACGAGCCCGCGCACGGGCATGGCGTCGGACGACCCCTCGGAGCTGCACATCGTGGGAGCGCGCAACGCCCGCGTCGGGGGCAAGGACGAAAGCTACGGCACCCACAACAGCCGGGGCGTCAATGGCAGCGATTCCCTGCTCGTGCGCTTCTTTGGCCGCAGCCGCGCGGACGGCGATGCCACCGAGCCCGACGGCACCATGGTCGACTGCATGGGCTTCCCCCAGCCGGGCCCCATGCCGGGCCAGCAGACGTCCGCGGACCGCGCATGGAGTTTCTTCTTCGTCGCCAATGCCACCGACGGCGAGCCCGAGCTCTACTGCAAGTACCGCAGCGACGAGAGCGGGAGCTTCCGTGCTGAGCCGCTGGCGCGGGGCGTCGAGGTGTTCAACGTCGTCTATGGCCACGACAGCGACGGCGACGGCGTGCCCGAGCGCTGGCTCGACGCGGCGCAACTGGAAGCCCGCGCGCCATCGGCCACCAAGTCGGCCGCCGAATGGCGCAAGGTGGTGGGGCTGCGGTTCGGCCTGGTGGCGCGCAGCGCGCGCGCCAACGGCTGGCCGCGTGGGGCGGACGAGGTGCTGTACCCGCTGGGCCGCGAGTTTCCCGGCGTGAGCTTCAGGCCCGCGGCCGACGGGCGGCTGCGTCGCGTGGCCACGTTCACAGTGATGCTGCGCAACCCGCTGAAAGACGCCACGCCATGAACCGCGCCATGAACCGCGCCATGAACCGCGCCATGAGCCGCGCCGCTGGGGGCCCGGCGCGCGGGTTCTCGCTGATCGTCGTGCTGCTGATGCTGCTGGTGGTCACGGTGCTCGGGCTCGGGGCGGCACAGACCTCGCTCGTGAGTGAGCGCGGTGCCCGCAACGACCGCGACACCGAGGTGGCGTTCCAGGCTGCCGAGGCCGCACTGCTCGACGCCGAAGCCGATGTGCTTGGCCCCAACGACGACACCCGCCAGCGCCTGTGTGTTTTCAACAGCAGGGACATCACGGCCTTCGCGGCGGGGTGCGGTGCCGGCGGCGATCGCCAGGGGCTGTGCGCGCCGGTCGCACCGGGCAACGAACCCGCGTGGATGGGCGCGGATTTCTCGGCCGATGCGGGCACGTCGGTGGCCTACGGGGACTTCACCGGCCAGACCTATCTCAGCGGCGGCACAGGCACGGGACCGAGCGCCGGCGCGGTGTCGGCCCGGCCGCCGCGCTACATCGTCGAGGCCGTGCGCAGCCATGGCGGCTGGCAGGCCGACCAGCTCCAGAGCGCGAGCGCCGATGGTGCCCGCTACCTTTTTCGCGTGACGGCCATCGGCTACGGCGTGCGCGAAGAAACGCAGGTGGTTTTGCAGACCACCTTGTTCAAAACGGCGGCCAGTCCCGGCTGCCCTTCGTGAGAAGCGAATCGATGCGTTGCCTTCGAACTCCGTGCCTGGCTGTGCGGGCCTTCTGCGCACTCTGCGCACTCTGCGCCATCTGCGCCGTTTGTGCGGGCCGCCACGCCCATGCGGCCACGCCGCCCGACGCGGTACTGCCGAGCGAGCCGCTGGCTTCGTTGGCGTCGCGCGTCGATCCCAATGTCGTGCTCGACCTCGCGCTCGATGTCTCGAATGCCGGCGCGGCCTACCGCGGCGAGTTCGACGCCACGGTGCGCCACACCGGCCTGTGGGACCCCATGGGCTGCTACAGCTACGCGAGCACCGACGGCTACTTCAAGCGGGAGGCCACGGCAGGCAAGGGCGCCGGCGGCGAAATCGTCTGCAATCGCCAATGGAGCGGCAACCTGTTGAACTGGGCCGCGACGTCCAGCATCGACGGTGTGCGGCTGGCGCTGACCGGGGGCGACCGCGCGGTGGACGAGGTCGATCGAACGGTCTTGCGGCGGGCAGAACTGCCAGCGAGCTTCTATCGCAGCGCGCACTTTCCCGACAAGGTCTTGAAGGCGCGCGCGGAACTGTTCACGCCGCTGACCACGGGCGACGCCCTTCATTTCAACAACTGCGGCGATCAGGTCTTCGTCGGCCCTTCCGCCACGGGTTCGTGCGCCGAGCCCGGAAGCGACCGGCGCCACGGCGCGTACCTGGCGCGCGTGGCGGTGTGCACCCCGGACGAGGCGGCCACACGCGGCGCGCTGTGCCTGCGTTATCCGAGCGGCCATCACAAGCCGGTCGGCGTCGTCCAGACCCATTCGGAACACATGCGCTTCTCGGTCTTCGGCGCTCTGGCGGGCGGTGCGTTGCTCGCGCCGATGAAGCACACCGGTCCGCTGAAGGTCGATGCGGCCTTCGACAAGGTGGCCAACGCGCAGGCGGAGTGGGATGCCGTCACCGGTGTCTTCAAGACGGGACCGGGCCCGGCGAAAGGTGTCGTCGATGCGATCCATCGCGTCGGCCGCGGCGGTGTCTACGGCCAGCCCGACGCCGTTCGCACGCTGTACGACGAGTCACTGCGCTACCTGCAGGGCATCGGTCTTGGCCGTGGCGTGGCGGACCCGGTGGCGGTCGGTTGCCAGAAGAACCACGTGGTCGTCATCGGGAATGCGCCACAGCACGACGACCGGCCCGACGACGGTGGCTGGAAACGCCTCGTGGGCGCGTTCGCGGAGGACGAGGCGCTGTCCTCGGCGCGTCCGTCCGGCATCGTGGGGCTCGCCTACCGGGCCAACACCCAGACGATTCGTGACGACCACCCGGACGTGCGCGCACGCACCTTCGTCATCGACACGGGGCAGCGCGTCAGCGGGCTCTCGCTGGCGGCGAAGTACGGCGGCTTCGTCGACACCAACGGCGATGGCAACCCTTTGCGGACCTCCGACGGGCTGGGCCGCCCGGATGTGAAAAGCAATGCCGAGTGGGCGGAAGGCCTAGGTGGAGACGGCCAGCCACAACCCAGGACTTACTTTCTTGCCGGTGCGCCCCTGGAGATGGCGACGGCGATGCGACGGGCCCTGGCGCGGGCTGCGCAGCCCGACGCGGACGGCATGGGCACCGGCGCGATCTCGTCGTCAGGCCTTTCGAAGGAGGGCGCCAGTCTCTTTGTGTCGCAGTCCGCGGGACAGCGCGGGGCGGGCACCCTGCTGTCGTTTCCATTGACTCACGACGCTGCCACCGGTGCCGTGCGCCGTCGCGATCTTCCCGACTGGGACGCCGGCGCCTTGCTGAGCGGCAGCCCCGCGGCCAGGCCGGCCGTGCCGGCGCGCGATCCGGCGAGCCGGCGGATCTTCACCTTGTCCGCCGCCGGCGCAGGCATGCCGTTCGAATGGAGCGCGCTCGACGGGGTGTCGAAGGGCCACCTGAGCGCAACGCCCCATGCCGATCCTGCTGCATCTGATGACTTGGGCCCCGATCGGCTGGCCTATCTGCGAGGCGATCGGCGCCGTGAGGAGTCTGTTGCCGGCGGCGTCTTTCGCGTGCGCGATTCCGTCATGGGGCGCGTGGCTCACTCGGTTCCTTTCTTCGCGGAAGGCCGTGGTGGCCGTGTTCCGGCGGTGTACGTCGGCGCCAATGACGGCATGCTGCATGCGTTCTCGGCCCGCACCGGCGAGGAGCTGTTCGCCTATGTTCCGCGCGCGCTCTTGCCCTGGTTGGCGGCCTACACCTCGCCGGACCATGTGCCTAGAAGCCTTGTCGACGGCTCTGCGACGGTGGCCGATGTGCAGCAGGCCGACGGCGCCTGGCGAAGCGTGCTGGTCTCGGGCATGGGCGGCGGTGCCACCGGGGTGCTCGCGCTCGACGTGAGCAACCCGGCCCATTTTTCCTCGAGCCATGTGATGTGGGAGTTCGGCGCCGCGGACGACGCCGACATGGGGCACCAGACACAGCCGCCACGCATCCTGAAGTTCCGCACCACCGCGGCGACGCGCACCGAGCCGGCCAGGTACCGATGGTTTGCCGTGGTGCCGTCCGGCTTCAACAACGCCAACCCGGAAAAACGCGCCGCCCTGTTCCTGTTGTCGCTCGACAAGCCCGCGAACGCGCCGTGGGTGCTGGACGTCAACTATCACAAGATCGTGTTGCCGGCCCCCACGGACGCCACCGTGGTGAACGCCCTGGGCGCACCGGGCGACTACGCGGGCGCCGACGGTGCCACGCGCTTCCTGTACGCGGGCGACACGCAGGGCAATCTGTGGAAGTTCGCCTTCACCGCCAATGCGCCGTGGCGCGCGGGCAATGCGTTGCCGTTCAAGGAGCAGCCGCTGATGGTCGCGTGGGGCGAGGGCGCCAGGCGCCAGCCGATCACCGTGGCGCCGAAGGTCGGCATCGGCCCGTCCGGTGGAGCGATCGTGCTGTTCGGCACCGGCAAGTTCGTGGGTCCGGAAGACCTGGGCCGCTCGAGCCGTGGCGTGCAGACGGTCTATGGCGTGTACGACAACGGCGAGGCCATCGGGCTGCGCGCCGCGCGCACGCAGCTTGAGCCGCGGCGCGCGATGGCGGCCGGCGGATCGGCTCCCTTCTCCATCGTCGGCGATGCATTTGCATACGGCGCCTTCGACAGCAAGACGGCTACCCGGCGCGGCTGGTACCTCGACCTGCCCGAGTCCCGCGACAAGGGCGAGCGCGTGGTCGCCGAGCCCTTGTTGAGCGACGGCCTGCTGTTCTTCAACACGCTCATTCCCGCCGCCACCGCATGCGGCGGTGGCGGCGGACGCAGTTGCGCCGTGAATGCCCTGACCGGCCTGTCCAAGGGTGGCACCTGCGTGCCCTCGGACGCCGGCATTCCCGGCACACCGCAGGTGGTGCAGTTGGGGGAAAGCGTCTACAGCGCCACCGACGTGTTCGGGCGCCGTACGCACACCCGCCGCCTGGCCGTCATCCAGGCAGGCGGGCGTGGCGGCAAGAGCGGTTTCTCGACGGCTCAGCCCGTAGCGGGCGGCACGGTCTCGCAGGTGGCGGGGCGCCTGAACTGGCGCCAGGTCGTGGATGCCCGGGAGGCGAGGCGATGAACGCGGCTGCGCATCGCGCGCGTGGATTCACGTTGATCGAAGTGATGATGGTCGTTGCGATCACCGTCATCCTGGCTGCCATTTCGTACCCTTCCTACATGGACGTTGTACG
Source organism: Variovorax sp. AC103 (assembly GCF_979254005.1). Lineage (NCBI taxonomy): Bacteria > Pseudomonadati > Pseudomonadota > Betaproteobacteria > Burkholderiales > Comamonadaceae > Variovorax > Variovorax sp. AC103. The sequence goes on from NZ_CEEDFC010000011.1 coordinate 67,496, forward strand.
CCAAGGGTGGCGCAGCGAGGCCCGCGCCGCGCTGATGCAGCAGATGCAGCACCAGGAGCGCCACTACACCCAGGCCGGCCGCTATCGGCACTACACGGGGGATTCGGGCGATTCAAGCGGCGGCGGTGCGGCGGGCAAGTACATCATCGAGAGCGGCAACTGCGAGGGACTCGGCAGCATCGACAGTTGCATCCGGCTGACTGCGAGCCTGAAGCCCGCATATGCCGATCCGCAGGTTGGCGCACTCTGGATCGACAGCACGGGCGCCAAGGGCTGCAACGGCACGCAGCGCACGAGGTGCTGGCAGTGAACGCCGGGGCATGCAGGGCGGGGCCCGCGGGCGGATTCGCGCTGCTGGAACTGATGGTGGTCGTGGCCATCGTGGCGGTGCTCGCCGGCATCGGCATGCCGAGCTTTCGCCAACTGCTGCTCAACCAGCGCCTGGCCGGAGCGGCGCAGGCTTTCAATGCCGCCTTGAGCCTTGCGCGCATGGAAGCCATCCAGCGTTCCCGCAGTGTGCGGGTGACCGCGCTCGCGGGCAGTGACTGGTCCGGGGGCTGGGTCGTGACAACGGGTGCGCGCGGGTCCACCGGCCCCGATTCACCCACGACGCTGCGCCGCTTCGACGGGTTGCCGGACGGTGTCAGCGTGGATGCATCGCTCGGCGACGGATTTGCGCAGGGCGTGCGCTACGACAGCAACGGATTCTCGCGCCAGGCCAACCGTGCGGGCTTCGGTGCGGGATGTCTCACGCTGAAGGCCGACACGGGCCGCAGGGCGTCGATCGTGGTGTCGGCATCGGGGCGGGCCCGGGTCTGCAATCCGGACCAGCAGGGAGACTGCGGCACCGGGGTCTGCGGCAAGGCCGCCAAAAAAGAGGAGCGCGGCTGAGTGGGCGTCAGATGTCGCGCAGCAATTGCCTGAATTCGTCCACGTCCTCGAAGCTGCGGTACACCGAGGCAAAGCGCACATAGGCGACCTTGTCGAGCTTCTTGAGCTCGCGCATCACGAGTTCGCCGACCTTCGTCGACTCGATTTCGCGCAGGCCGCTGGCCAGCAGCTTCTGCTCGATGCGCAGCAGGGCGTTGTCGATCTGCTCGATGCTCACCGGCCGCTTGCGCAGCGCCAGCATCATCGAGGCGCGCACCTTGGCGGAGTCGAAATCGGCACGGCTGCCGTCCTTCTTCACGACAACGGGAAAATTGACGTCGGGCCGCTCGTAGGTGGTGAAGCGCTTGTCGCAGGCGCCGCACTGGCGGCGTCTGCGAACGAAGTCGGCGTCTTCCGAAACGCGGGTTTCGACAACCTGCGTCTCAAGATGACCGCAAAAAGGGCATTTCATGCGGTCAGGTCTTCGGGTGGATCAGCGGTAGACAGGGAAGCGGCTCGTCAGCGCGTGCACCTTGGCGCGCACGGCGTCGATGTTCGCCGCGTCGCGCGGGTTCTCGAGCACGTCGGCGATCAGGTTGGCGGTGGCGCGGGCCTCTTCGTCCTTGAAGCCGCGCGTGGTCATGGCGGGGGTGCCGATGCGCACGCCGCTGGTGACCATCGGCTTTTCGGGGTCGTTGGGGATCGCGTTCTTGTTGATCGTCATGTGGGCGCTGCCCAGCACGGCTTCGGCTTCCTTGCCGGTGATGCCCTTGGCGCGAAGGTCGACCAGCATCACGTGGCTTTCGGTGCGTCCGCTCACGATGCGCAGGCCGCGCTGGGTGAGGGTGTCGGCCACGATCTGCGCGTTCTTGACCACCTGTTGCTGGTAGGCCTTGAACTCGGGCGCCATCGCTTCCTTGAACGCGACGGCCTTGGCGGCGATCACGTGCATCAGCGGGCCGCCTTGCAGGCCCGGGAAGATGGCACTGTTGATGGCCTTTTCGTGCTGCGACTTCATCAAGATGATGCCGCCGCGCGGGCCGCGCAGGCTCTTGTGGGTGGTGGAGGTGACGATGTCGGCGTGCGGCACGGGGTTGGGGTACACGCCCGCGGCCACGAGGCCGGCGTAGTGGGCGATGTCGACCATGAAGATCGCGCCCACGTCCTTGGCCACCTTGGCGAAGCGTTCGAAATCGATGCGCAGCGAGTAGGCCGAAGCACCCGCGATGATCAGCTTGGGCATGTGTTCATGCGCCTTGCGCTCCATCGCGTCGTAGTCGATGGCTTCGTTGGCGTCCAGGCCATAGCTCACGACGTTGAACCACTTGCCGCTCATGTTCAGCGGCATGCCGTGGGTCAGATGGCCGCCTTCGGCCAGGCTCATGCCCATGATGGTGTCGCCAGGCTTCAGGAAGGCGAGCATCACGGCTTCGTTGGCCGAGGCACCGCAATGCGGCTGCACGTTGGCGGCGTCGGCGCCGAAGAGCTGCTTGACGCGGTCGATGGCCAGCTGCTCGGCCACGTCGACGTGCTCGCAACCGCCGTAGTAGCGCTTGCCCGGGTAGCCTTCGGCGTACTTGTTGGTGAGCTGCGAGCCCTGGGCGGCCATGACGGCCGGCGAGGCGTAGTTCTCGCTGGCGATCAGCTCGATGTGATGTTCCTGGCGCGCGTTTTCGGCTTGAATTGCGGCCCAGATTTCGGGATCGGTCTGTTCGACCAGGATATTGCGTTGGTACATGGCAGTCCTTTGAAGACGAGGTCCTTGTTCTTCAACCAAACAAGGGCTGCCCAGGCGAACGGCTGAACGCCCGATGTGGTCAGGCGGCACGCTTCCCAGTGGTATTCCACGTCAGCGCGGGGCACCTTGTGCGGGTGCTGCGCCTATCGCCAGTCGCGTACCCGCCGAGTGTAGCGCACCGCACCCGGCAAGATGAATGTCAGGAGACGGAAGACAGCAGGGCCACCTTGGCCGGCTCGGCCTCTTCAGGCTTGGCCGGTGCCACCACCGGAAGCGGCTGGGCACGCACGCCCGGCGGCGTGACCGTGGTCGACGGCGCGCGGCCGTTGGCCACCTGCAGCAGGCGCTCGTGTTCGGCCATGACCTTGCTGGCGTAGCCGCCGTCGTCCTCCAAGTTGGCCGCGCCCACGTAGTAGCGCAGGCCACCTTCGAGCGAGCCGGCGCGGGCGATGCATTCCTGCAGCACCTTGACGCCCACGCGCATGTTGGTCACGGGGTCGAAGGCGGTGAGCGTGCCGCCCGCGCTTTCGTACTTGTCGCCGTGCACGCGCGTCATGACCTGCATCAGACCCTGCGCGCCGACCTGGCTCTGGGCGAACGGGTTGAAGCTGGACTCGACGGCCATGATCGCGAGGATCAGCGTCGGGTCGATCTTCGTGCGCTTGCCGATGCCGTAGGCCTCGGCCACCAGCACGCTCAGCGGCTCGGCGGCCACGCGGTACTTCTTGCTCAGCCAGTAAGCCACGGCGGCCTGCTGCTTGGGCAGGTCGCTGGGGCTCGCGGCCGTGGTCCGCTCGATGGCGGTCGGCTCCAGGTCGGTGGCCTCCGGCGCCGGCTTGCGCGATTGCAGCCAGCCCATCAGTTGCTCCTCGCCGGTCTTGCGCAGGTCGGGCCGCGCCACGAGGGCGAGGGCCGCGAACACGATGGCCAGGCCGACCAGTGCAAACCCGTTGTGGGTGATCTCAAAAAAGCCGTCTGCCACATCGGACACGAAGGTCCTTAGCCCGCGGGCTGTGGCATCAAACGCCTTGTTCATCGCTCTTCCTTTCTGTGCGGCACCCGAAACGCAACGCCGGTGAAGGCGAGGGATGAAGGCAGCGGCGCTTGGATTGGTACGAATCAGGCTCCGCGCATGGAGTGAAGGGGGTTGGGAGCGCGGTGGCCTGATCAAGCCGGTTGGGATTCGGCAGCGGATTCAGGGGGCCCTGCCGCGTCGGGCGGTCAGAGCAGGGCGGATTCTAGCGTGGCTAAATACCCGGTCAAGCATAAGGAATTGAATCTTTATGCTAATGGGTGCTTAAAAAAGTGACGGTTTCGAAGCGTTTCTGCTTAGGGGAAATCCCTTTGTAAAACGCGTTTGCAATCCGAGGGAGCGCCGCCTAATCTGGACGGGCCTGAGGTTTCAGGCGTTTTTCCGAAGTCCCGCAGCCCGAGGTGCAAGTCGAAGGCTCAGCGTCCGAGGAACCACGGTGGCAATCTCTTGCTGCCAGCACGGTGGGAACCATCGACTTCCTGTCGCGCGAATCGATGGCATGGGTCTTGTGCCCGCCATCAAGCCCGACGACAAGACAGCAGTCGAGTCGCCGGGCTTTCTTGTTTCTGGGTGCACCTCTTTGCGGCACACTCCCGCGATGGATGCAGCTTCGATCAAACAAAACAAATGGGTGCGGCGTGGGATCGTCGCTTTGCTGGTTCTGCTGGTGTTCTGGGTCGTTGCCTGGCTGGCCGTGCCCCCCATCGCCAAGAGCCAGATCCAGAAGATCGCGAGCGACAAACTCGGCCGGCAGGTCACCGTCGGCAAGATCGATTTCAAGCCCTGGACGCTCGAGCTCACGCTGAATGACCTGCGCATCGCGACCGCCGACGGCAGCAAGCCGCAGGTGGCCATCGCCCGCATCTACGCCGACGCCGAACTGCAGTCCATCTTCCGTTTCGCCCCGGTGATCGACACCGTCACCGTCGACGCGCCGGCTATCCTGCTCACGCACCTGGCCGACGGCAAGTACGACATCGACGACATCCTGGCCAAGCTCTCGGCCGGCCCGCCGTCCGACCCGAATGCCAAGCCCGCGCGCTTCGCCATCTACAACATCGCGATCAACGGAGGCGCGGTCGACTTCGACGACCAGACCGTCAAGCGCAAGCACGAGTTGCGCGACTTCGTGCTCAAGGTGCCGTTCCTCAGCAACCTCGACTCCAAGCGCGACATCAACACCGAGCCCAAGCTGGCCTTCGTGCTCAACGGCAGCAAGTTCGACTCGGCCGCCTTCACCGCGCCTTTCTCCGACAGCCGCAAGACCGACGCGCAGGTGCAGTTCAAGGGCCTCGACCTCGTGCCATACCTGGGCTACATGCCGGGCGGCCTGCCGGTGCGCCTGCAGGCGGGCAGCCTGGACGCCGACCTGAAGATCGCCTTCGAGCACGGTGCCACCAACGGCCTGAAGATCACCGGTACGGTCGAGGCGCACACCACCAAGGTGGCCGACGCACGCGGGCGGGACCTGCTGGGCTTCGAGTCGCTCAAGCTGGCGCTGGCCGATGTGCGTCCGCTCGAATCGGTGTTCCATCTGAGCGAGATCGCCCTGGTGAATCCGCAGCTGGCGGTGGCGCGCGATGCTGCGGGCCAACTCAACCTGCTCGCGACCGACCCCGCGACGGGTGCGACCGAGAAAGTCGCGCCCCTGCCTGCGGCCGCGGCCAGCGCGCCGGCGGGCAAACCGGCTGAAAAGCCGGTGCTGAAGGTGCAGGTCGACAAGCTGGCCTTGAGCGGCGGGCGCATCGGCTGGCGCGACGAAACCGTCAAGCCGGCCGCGGCCATCGACATGACCGCGCTCGGCTTCGACGTCACCGGCGTCACCTGGCCGATGGAAAAGCCGGCCGAGTTCAGCGGCAGCACCGCCATTGCCGGCGCCTCGCTCAAGTTCAAGGGCCGCGCCACCGACAAGGTGGCCGACGTGCAGACCGAAGTCGACGCGCTGCCGCTGTCGCTGGCCGCGCCCTACCTGGCGCAGAGCCTGGAGCCCACGCTGGACGGCAAGCTCAGCGGGCAGATCGACATTGCCTGGGCCCAGCCCGACCTGAAGTTCAAGGCGCGCCGCCTGTCCGCCGACGGCCTGGCGCTGACGCAGGCCAAGACGGCGCTGGCCAGCGTCGGGCGCTTCGAGCTGGTCGATGCCGAGGCCGACATGACGAAGCACACCTTGAACGTGGCCTCGTTCACCGCCACCAACCCCAAGGTGCGCATCGAGCGCGACAACGAGAAGCGCTGGATGTTCGAGCGCTGGCTGAAGGCGCCCGCCGGCGCTGACGGCGCGAAGGAAGCCGACGCCAAGGTCGCCGCGCCCAAGCCCGCCGCGGCCGAAGCACCGCAGCCCGGCGCCAACACAAAGCCATGGGCGCTGACCATCGGCACGCTGGCGGTCGACAACGGCAGCCTGTCGTACTCGGACAAGGCGAGCGCCACGCCGGTGGCGGTCGAAGTCACGGCGTTCATGCTCAATGCCCAGAAGATCTCGCCGAACACCGACGTCGTTTCGCCGCTGCAGGTGTCGGGGCGCATCGGTTCCGCCGGCCGCGCGGCCGATCCGGGCCGCTTCGACTACAAGGGCAACATCGTGCTCAAGCCGCTCGCGGCCGAAGGCCGGCTCGAGGTGGCATCGTTCCCCGCGCATGCCTTCAAGGCCTACTACGCGGACGCGCTCAACGTCGACATCCGCCGTGCCTTCGCGAGCTACCGCGGCACCGTGCGCTATGCGACCTTGCCGGCGGGCATGAGCATCAAGCTGGCCGGCGACACCGCGCTGGACGACTTCCGCGCCAACAGCGTGTCGCTCACCCAGTCGCCCGGCTTCGACCGCAACACCAACCAGTTGCTGAGCTGGAAGACGCTGAGCCTGCGCGGCCTGCAGGTCAGCATGGCGCCGAACGCGGCGCCGAGCGTCGACGTGCGCGAGACCACGCTCACCGACTTCTTCGCTCGCGTGATCGTCGATTCCACCGGCCGGCTCAACCTGCTGAACCTCACCAAGAAGGGCGAGGCCGAAGCCGACGCCGCAGCCGTGGCCACCACCGGCGACGCCAGCACCCGCAAGGGCCCGGGCGGTGCGACCACCACGACCCGTGCGGCACCGGCCCGGCCTTCGGGCGGCGCCCCGGTGTCGGCCGAGGCCATGGTCGGCGGCGCGCTCGAGCCCGCCCGGCCGACGGCCACCACCACGGCGCAAGCCGCGCCGGCCGTGCCAGCCGCCGACAGCAAGCTCGCCCCGGTCATCAACTTCGGCCCGATGAGCCTGGTCAACGGCAAGATCGACTTCACCGACCTGTTCGTCAAGCCCAACTACTCGGCCGACCTGAGCGAACTGACCGGCAAGCTCAGCTCCTTCTCGTCGAGCCCGCCGAAGGGCGAGGGCGGAAGGCCCGCGCTGGCCGACCTCGAACTGCGCGGCAAGGCACAGCAGACCGCGGCGCTGGAGATCACCGGCAAGCTGAACCCGCTGGTCAAGCCGATCGAGCTCGACATCACCGCCAAGATGCGCGATCTCGACCTGGCGCCACTCTCGCCGTATTCGGTGCGCTACGCCGGCCACGGCATCGAGCGCGGCAAGATGAGCATGGACGTCACCTACAAGGTGGCGCCCGACGGTCAGCTCACGGCCACCAACAAGCTGGTGCTCAACCAGCTGCAGTTCGGCGACGAGGTGGCGGGCGCGCCCGCCAGCCTGCCTGTGCGCCTGGCCGTGGCCCTGCTGGCCGACCGAAACGGCGTGATCGACGTCGACCTGCCGCTCAGCGGCTCGCTCAACGACCCGCAGTTCAGCATCGGGCCGCTGATCTGGAAGGCCGTGGTCAACCTGATCGTCAAGGCCGTGACGGCGCCGTTCAGCCTGCTCACGGGTGGCCTGGGCGGTGGCAGCGGCGAGTCGAGCGCCATCACCTTCGAGGCCGGCGCTTCCGACCTCAGCCCTGCCGCGAAGGAAGGCCTGGACAAGGTGGCCAAGGCGCTGACCGAGCGGCCCACGCTGCAGATGACGGTGGTCGGTACCTCCAGCCTCGACAAGGAGCGCGACGCCTACCAGCGCCAGCGCGTGCGCCAGCTGACCTATGCCGAGAAGCGCCGGGTGGCGGTGCGCGGCGGCCAGACGGGCACCGACATACCCCCGGTCACCGACGCCGAGTACCCCGACCTGCTGACGGCCGTCTACAAGCGCGCCGACATCACCAAGCCACGTAACCTTGTCGGGCTGGCGAAGGACCTGCCCCTGAAGGAGATGGAAAACCTGCTGTTCGCCAGCGTGCCGGTCGACGAGGAGTCGATGCGCCAGCTGGCGGTCGAGCGCGGCGCGGCCGTGCGCGACTACCTGCTCGCGAAGAAGGTGCCGAGCGAGCGGCTGTTCCTGGGCGCCGTGCGCACCACGGCCAGCGGCAGCGACTGGAAGCCGGGCGCAGAACTCAGCCTGACAATGAAGTGAAGCGCAGTGCCGGGAAGGGACTTGGTTTTTTCCCCGAGCTCGCTATATATGTAGTCCGTTAACCTCCACGCCCACAACCCGGTGTTCGCCCTGTTTCAGGGCGAAATTCAGCGGCCAACCGCAAGTGGGTGAAAATGTCGATGTGCGCCGGCCTTTGCCGGCGCCTTCGCTTTCTCTACCCAGACAACGATTTCGCGCAGTGACCTCTACCTCTTCCAAGCCAAACGACCTCCAAGCCCTCGACACGCTCACCGGCGGCGCCTTCACCGCGCCGACCTCCGGGGAGCGTTCCGCGCGCATCCGCGACTGGCTCGCGGGCAACCCCGCGCCCGAGCAGATGCAAGAGGTCTTCAAGGAGCTGAGCGGTCGCGACAAGGGCGCCGCGCGCCTGCTGCGCGAAAAGCTCGACGAAATCAAGCGCGCCAAGGGCCAGGAGGCCATTGCCGCCGAATGGGCGCAAAAGGCCGAGGCGCTGCTGGGCCAGTCCAAGCTCAACATCGCCGATGCACTGGCCTGGCAGCGTGACGCCGCCAAGGCCGGCGCGCCGCTGTCGCGCGAACCGCTGGCCGGGCTGAAGGCCAGGCTGGCCGAGCGCGTGAAGGGCATCGAAGACCTGCAGCACCGCGCCCAGGTGCATCGCGAAGCCGCGGTGCTGCTGGCGCAGCGCTTCGAGGTGTTGTCCACCAAGGGCTGGAAGGACGCCCAGGGTGCCGAAGAATCGCTGCGCGCCGACGTTGCCCATTGGCAGCAGCAGGCCACGGAGATCACGGCCGACGCCAACTGGACCAGCCTGGACGCCAAGTTCGCACCGCAGCTCGACGCCTCGAAGTCGCAACTGCTGGTGGTGTCCGACGCCTTCCATGGCGCGCTGGCCCAGGCGATTGCCGCCGCCGCCGACGCCTCGGCCCCGCTGCCGCCAGTGCCCGTGTGGGCCGACGAGCTGCGCGCCGCGCGCGGCGAAGTCGTCGCCCCCAAGGCCGCCGCCGCGCCTGCGCGCCCCGCCGCACCCAAGGTGGACCCGGCCGTGCGTGCCGCCGCGCAAGACGCGGTGCAGGCTGCGCTCGCCAAGCTCGAACAGGAAACCGCCGAAGGCCACGGCAAGGCCAGCGCCGGTGCCGCCGCCGCGCTGCGCGCGGTGCTCAAGGAGCACGGCAAGATGGTCGATGCCGCGCTCGAAGCACGCGTGCATGCCGCGCTGGTGGCTGCCGGCGAACTCGAAGGCTGGCAACGCTGGAGCGCCGACAAGGTCCGTGAAGACCTCGTCGCCAAGGCCGAAGGCCTGCTCAAGCGCCCCGAAGGCCAGGCCCTCGGCGGCCGCAAGATGCAGGAAACGCTGCGCGCCCTGCGCGACCAGTGGAAGCAGTCCGACCAGGGCGGCGTGCCGAACCACGCGCTGTGGAAGCGCTTCGACGAAGCCTGCAACGAAGCCCACAAGGTGGTCGAGGCCTGGCTCGAAAAGGTCCGCGCCGATGCGGCCGAGCACCGCGCGCACCGCGTGGCGCTGATCGAAGAGGTCAAGGCCTGGGCCGCCGAACACGCCGGCGCCACCGACCTGAAGGCGCACAACCGCGCGCTGCACCAGTTTGCCGACCGCTGGCGCGATGCCGGCCACGTGGGCGAGAAGCTGTTCGCCGAGCTGCAGCCGCAGTGGAACGAAGCCTTCGGCGCCGCCCGCGCACCGTTCGAGACGGCGCAGAAGGCCAGCGTCGAACGCCGCCAGGCCATGATTGCCGAGGCCGTCGAGCTCGGCGCCCAGCCCGTGCTGCGCATCGACGCCGTCAAGGCACTGCAACAGCGCTGGCAGGCCGAGGCACAGGGTGTGCCGCTCGACCGCCGCCACGAACAAAAGCTGTGGGACGCCTTCCGCGCACCCATCGACGAAGCGTTCAACCGCAAGACCGCCGAGCGCGAAAAGGCATCGTCGGCCATGAGCGATCACGACCGCTACGTACTCGACGCCTCCAAGGCGCTCGACGCAGCCAATGCCGGCGGCGACGTGCAGAAGATCCGCGCCGCTATCGCGCGCCTCGAAGGCGCGCTGCGCGGTGAAGCACCGCCGCCCGCACCGGCACCCGCGCCGAAGACCGAGCGCGCCGCCGCTTCGAGTGACGGCCCGTCGGTCGGCGCGACCGAGATCGTGGCCCCGGGCCAGGCCGCCGCCGAGTTCGGAGAAAGCGCCGAGCAGGCGCCGAGCCCGAGCGACGCTGAAGCTTCGCCAGGCACGCACACGGATGCGGCAACCGCGGCTCCGGCCGATCTGGTGGCACCCGCCGATGGCGCCGATGCGTCTGCCCGCGCCGACGAATCGGCACACGAGGCTGGTGAGCCTGCCGCGGTCGAGGCACCTGCCGCGGCGCCGAAGCCCGCGCCCAAGCCCGTCGTGGCCATGCGCGGCGACGACCGTCCGAGCAGCAAGAAAAACGAAGCAGCGCCCGCGGCACGCGGCGCGGGTGGCCGATTCGGCGACCGGCGCGACGGCGGCCGCCCCGGCCCCGGAGGCCCGGGTCGCCCCGGCGGCGATCGCGGTGCGCCTCGCTCCGATGCGCGTGGCGACCGCGGGGACCGTTTCGGCGACCGTCCGCCGCGCTTCGAAGACCGCGGTCCTCGCCTGGGCGATGCCGCCTTCCGCGCACAGCGCGAGGCGCTGGAACGTGCGGACATGGCACTGCGCAAGCTGGCGGCGCAAGCCCACGGTGAAGCGCTGACCCAGGTGCTGGGCGCGTGGGAGCAGCGCGACGCCAGCCGCCTGCCGAGCGTGCAGGAGCTGGGCCGTGCGGTGTCGCCCGCCGTTCGTACCGGTTGGTCGCAAGCGCTGGGCGCTGCGCCGTCGGCTGCCGCCACCGATGCCGCCGAAGCGTTGCTGCGCCTCGAAATGGCCGCCGAAGTGCCAACGCCGGCGGAGCAGCTCGATGCGCGCCGCGCGCTGCAACTCAAGCTGCTCACCAAGCGGGGTGACCCGGCACCGAGCCAGACCTGGGGCCAGGACGCGGGCAAGGTGCTGGCTGCGGCGCACGACGCCACCAGCGCGCGCCGCCTGCAGAATGCGCTGAAGGCACTGCTGCGCAAGTAAGCAGGCCCGAAGGCTGCGGCCATGAAAAAGACGCCCCGCGGGGCGTCTTTTTTTGGGGTCGACTTCAGTCGGCCGCGGTCAGGCTCAGACTTTTTCGCCGATCACCGGCGTCTGCACCGCCGCAGCCTGTTCCGCCGCCTGGCTGGTGCCGAGCCTGCGCCGCAGGAACAGCCCGCCGATGCCCAGCAGCAGGGCGACCGTGCCCACGATGAGCGTGCCCTTTTCCGTGGCGTTCGAGGCCGCGGCCTTGTCCTTGCTCTCCATGATCTGCTGCACGTCGGCAAGCGCCACCACCGGCTTGCCCTTGAGCTTCACTTCGTAGACCAGGTTGTTGTCCGAAGGATCGATGCGCACGTCGACGGCCTCGTCGATCAGCGGTTCGAGCTTGTTGCGGCCGATCGCGTAGTCGACACGCCATTTCTCGGTGCTGCCGTCGGCCAGCTTGGCGTCGAGCACGAAATAGTGGCGCGTGGTGCTGCCGCCGCGGCGGCGCTTGGTGGTTTCGGTGATTTCGCTGCCGCTGACGATGGTGCCGCTCTTCGCCACCAGGTCTTCCACCGCCGTGCCGTGCGTGTCGGCGCCGGCCTTGAACTGCGCGTAGCCCGCCCACCCCAGGATGCCGATGCCGACGACCAGCGCGAGCCACGCCTTGCCGGTCACTTGATACAACCAATCCCTCATGTTTTTACCTTTTTAACGAGTTGTTGACCCGTCGATGGTAAAGACTCTTTTGCTATCAACTAGATAGCAAACAAATGAGGGTGGACGTGCGTTCAGGGCTGTTTAGGCCGAAAGAATTCATCGAAGATAGCCAGCACTTCGGGGAAGTCGCGTCCGAAGTTCGGGCGGTTCACGAAATAGGCCTCGCAGGCCACCGCGAAGAACTCGCTGATCGATGTGGCGCCGTACGCGTCGAGCCACGGCGGCTCGGCGCCGAAGCGGTCCGCCATGATGGTCTGCTCGCGAAAGCCCTCGTAGGCCGACTGCAGCACGGCGTGCCACACGGCGCGAGACTCGCGTGCGCTGCGCTGTCCCGCAAAGCCGGGCGGCAGCGGCGGGCAGCCGTTGGCGTCCCCGTTGCGCATGTCGATCTTGTGGGCGAATTCGTGGATCACCACGTTGTAGCCGCGCTCGGTGGTCAGGCTGCTCGCCAGCACGTCGTCCCAGCTCAGCATGACCGGGCCGCGGTCCATGGCCTCGCCGGCGACCACCTCGCCGTATTCGTGCACCACCTGCGCGTCGTCGACCACCTTGCGCCTTGCCACCACCTCGGAGCGGTGCACCACGATGCCGACGAAGTCGTCGTACCAGTTGAGCCCGCCCTTCAGGTGCAGCACGGGCAGCACGGCCTGCGCGGCGATGGCCAGCGCCACTTCGTTGGTGATGGTGAAGCCCTTGGCGCCATGGAATTCCTTGTCGCGCAGGAATTCGGCGGTAAGGATGCGAAGGCGCTGCCGGTCGGGCTCGGGCAGGGCGCCCAGGAAGGCATAGCGCTTGAGCGCAGCCTGCCAGGCGGCCTCGGGAATCGGGGGCAGGGCGCGCAACCGGCGCAGCCACTTGAACATCGGCGGCGGCGGCGCGTCTAGCGCAGATCGACGCGCTGCGCGCCGGCGGTGGAAAGACAGAGCAACTGCGCGCGCGGTGGGTGCGCTGCAACGTCCCAATCGCTCAGCACGACACGACGCAGGCCGTGGCCCAGGTCGTGGTCGGCGGGGCGGTGGGTGTGGCCGTGCACCAGCGTGTGTGCACCGGCCTGCTGCAGCCAGTTGCGCGCGGCGTCGGTGTCGACGTCGGCCCAGACGGTCGAGGGGTTTCGCTTGCGGTCTTCGCTCTGCACGCGCATGGAACGCGCGAGTGCGCGGCGTTCTTCCAGCGGGCGCGCGAGAAACGCGGCCTGCCATTCGGGCGTGCGAACCTGTGCGCGGAACTTGAGGTACTCGGTGTCTTCCAGGCAGAGGATGTCGCCATGGCTCAGCAGCCAGCGCTGGCCGTGCAGCACCAGCACCGTGGGATCGTCGAGCAGCGTGAAGCCGCATTGCGCCGCGAGTGCGGGGCCGACCAGGAAGTCGCGGTTGCCGTGCATGAAGAACACCGGCAGGCGTTGCGCCGTGCGGCGCAGCAGCTCGGCGCACTGCGCCTCGAAACCGGCCTGGGCGGCCGAGTCGTCGCCCACCCATACCTCGAACAGGTCGCCGAGGATGAACAGCGCATCGGCCGGCGTGGTCTGCAGGTAGCCCTGCCAGGCCTCGAAGGTGGCAGGCTCGCCGGCCTGCAGGTGCAGGTCGGAGATCAGGTCGACGGTGCGCCACGCGGGCGGCGCTACCAGCTCTGGAAAAGCCGGATTCGCCACCGTGCTCATGCCGCGTTCATGCCGCACCGTGCCCGCAGGTCGTCATTCGGCGATGACGACGGCCTTTTCGATCACCACGTCTTCGAGCGGCACGTCGTCGTGGAAGCCCTTGCGGCCCGTCTTCACGGCCTTGATCTTGTCGACCACGTCGGTGCCGTTGATGACCTTGCCGAACACCGCATAGCCCCAGCCCTGCGCCGAGGGGGCGGTGTGGTTCAGGAAGCCGTTGTTGGCGATGTTGATGAAGAACTGCGCGGTGGCCGAGTGGGGCGCGCTGGTGCGGGCCATGGCCACGGTGTAGTTGTCGTTCTTGAGGCCGTTGTTGGCCTCGTTCTCGATCTCGGCGCCCGTGGGCTTTTGCTGCATGCCGGGCTCGAAGCCGCCGCCTTGCACCATGAAGCCGGGGATCACGCGGTGGAACACCGTGTTGTCGTAATGGCCCTTCTTCACGTACGAGAGAAAGTTCTCGGCCGACTTCGGCGCTTTTTCGGCGTCGAGTTCGAGCGTGATCACGCCGTGGTTCTTGATGTGCAGTTCGACCTGGGGGTTGCTCATGAGGGACTCCTTCTTCGGAAAATGGATCACTTCGCCAGCAGCGAAGCGGACTTGATGGTGATGGCCTCGAGCGGCACGTTCTGCATGCCGCCCTTGTTGCCGGTGGCCACGCCGCGGATCTTGTCGACCACGTCGGTGCCGGCCACGACCTTGCCGAACACCGTGTAGCCGTAGCCGTCGGGGTTGGGCGCGTTCAGCGAGTCGTTGTTCTTCACGTTGATGAAAAACTGCGAGGTCGCGGAATTGGGGTTGCCGGTGCGGGCCATGGCAACGGTGTACTTGTCGTTCTTCAGGCCGTTGCTCGCTTCCAGGGGAATGGGCGCGCGCGTGGGCTTTTGCTGCATGTCGGCCGTGAAGCCGCCGCCCTGGATCATGAAGCCGTCGATGACGCGGTGGAACACCGTGCCGTCGTAGTGCTTGTCCTTGACGTACTGCAGGAAGTTCTCGACCGACTTGGGCGCCTTGGCGGCGTCGAGCTCGAGCACGATGTCGCCGGCCGAGGTGGCGAGCTTGACGCGCGGCGCGGCGGCCGTCTGCGCGTGGCCGGTGGCGGCGAACGTGAGCGCGGCGGCCAGCACGAGCGCGCTGCGGCGGCTGAACAGGTTGAACCGGGAGGAGGCGTGGATCGTCAAGTGAGGCTCCGTGTGCGAATGAAGAGGCGTGGGCCGTGCAGCAGCGCCTGTGGGCGCCCATGCCGGCGGCGGCAGTTACTTGCTGGTGCGCCCGACCGGCTTGCGCAGCACGGCGGGTGCTGCGGGCAGGGCGGCTGCGTCGGCTTCGGCCTTCGTCGAGAAGATCTGGCGGATCAGCGAGAGCTTGGGCGCGACGCTCGGGTTGGTGCTCGCGAACTGTTGCGCGCGAACGTATTCCTGCGCGGCAAGGCGGGCATACACGTCACCGAGGTTCTCGTGCGCCGTGGCGTAGTTCGGGTTGAGCTTGATGGCTTGCTCGAGCGCGGCGCGGGCCTGGTCGAACTTGCTTTGCGAGGCGTAGAGCGCGGCCAGGTTGTTGTAAGGCTCGGACAGCTCGGGGAAGTCTTGTGTGAGCTGCGTGAACGCGATGATGGCTTCGGCCTGCTTGTTCTGCTCGGTGAGGATCACGCCGCGCAGGAAACGCATCTGCGGGTCGCGCGGCTTGCCGGCGATGTAGGTGTCGGCCTTGGCCAGGGCCTCGGTGGGCTTGCCCTGGCGCAGCAGCATGTTCACCTCGTCGTAGTCGTTGGCATGCGCGGCCGAGGCCCACAGGCCGAACAGCAATGCGAAGGCGATGGAGAGTCTGGAGAATGCGGCGTGCTTCATGAAGCCTCGGCAGAGAACGGAAATGGGGAGATGCGGGCTTGGGGAACACCCGAACGCTGCGCGGCGGCAGCCGTTTATACTTGGCCGGATTGTAGCCGAGGGGCCATGTCCAACCCCTTGCCGCCACAGCCCCCGTCACCCCTGAAAAACACCGTCTGTCGCCCGTGCTTCACGTGCGCGAAATGACGTTTTCCGAATCTCATGAGTCTGCGCATCTACAACACGCTGTCGCGTGAACTGGAGGAATTCTCCCCATTGCATCCCGGACAGGTGCGCATGTACGTGTGCGGCATGACGGTCTACGACTACTGCCACCTCGGCCATGCCCGCTCGATGATCGCGTTCGACGTGGTGCAGCGCTGGCTCAAGGTGAGCGGCTTCGCCGTGACCTACGTGCGCAACATCACCGACATCGACGACAAGATCATCCGCCGCGCGGTGGAAAACGGCGAGAGCATCCGGGCGCTGACCGACCGCATGATCGACGCGCTGCATGAAGACGCCGACGCGCTGGGCATCGAGCGCCCCACGCACGAGCCGCGCGCCACCGACTACATCCCGCAGATGCTGTCGATGATCGGCACGCTGGAGCAGAAGGGCCTGGCCTACCGCGCCGGCAACGGCGACGTGAACTATGCCGTTCGCAAGTTCCCCGGCTACGGCAAGCTCAGCGGCAAGTCGCTCGACGAACTGCACGCGGGCGAACGCGTGGCCGTGCTCGACGGCAAGGACGACCCGCTCGACCCCGTGCTCTGGAAGAGCGCCAAGGCCAGCGAGCCCGAAGAAGTGAAGTGGGCCAGCGAGTTCGGCCCCGGCCGTCCGGGTTGGCACATCGAGTGCTCGGCCATGGCCTGCGAGTTGCTCGGCGAGACGCTGGACATCCACGGCGGCGGCGAAGACCTGCAGTTCCCGCACCACGAGAACGAGATCGCGCAAAGCGAAGGCGCCACCGGCAAGCCGCTGGCCAACTTCTGGATGCACAACGGCTTCATCGTGACCGACAACGAGAAGATGTCCAAGAGCCTGGGCAACTTCTTCCTGATCCGCGATGTGCTCAAGAAATACGACGCGGAAACCATCCGCTTCTTCGTGCTGCGCGCGCACTACCGGCGTCCGCTCAACTACAGCGACGTGCACCTCGACGATGCGCGCGCCTCGCTCAAGCGGCTGTACACGGCGCTCGACCTGGTGGCGCCCGCAGACGTGAAGATCGACTGGGCCGACCCCTACGCGGCGCGCTTCAAGGCCGCCATGGACGAAGACTTCGCAACGCCCGAGGCGGTGGCGGTGCTCTTCGACCTGGCCGGCGAAGTGAACCGCACGAAGTCGCCCGTGCAGGCCGGCCTGCTGAAGGCGCTGGGCGCGTGCGTGCAGATCCTGCAGGACGATCCGAAGACTTTCCTGCGCGCAGGCACCACGCTCGACGAGACGACCATCCAGGCGCAGATCGACGCGCGCGCCGCCGCCAAGGCCGCGAAGAACTTCGCCGAAGCCGATCGCATTCGAAAGGAACTCCTCGAGCAGGGCATTGTGCTCAAGGATTCACCCAGCGGCACGACCTGGGCGGCTGCGCAGTGAACGGTACGACCAACCCCATGCCCGCCACCCGGAAGTCCAGCATTCAGATCTACACGCCGGACTACTGGGAGGAGGCCTGCAAGCACCTGGCCAAGAAAGACCGCGTCATGAAGCGGTTGATTCCGAAGTTCGGCAACGCCTGCCTCGAGTCGCGCGGTGACGCGTTCACCACGCTGGCGCGCAGCGTGGTTGGCCAGCAGATTTCGGTGAAGGCGGCACAGACGGTCTGGGACAAGTTCGTGGCGCTGCCGCGCAAGCTGACGCCGGCCAACGTGCTCAAGCTCAAGGTCGACGACATGCGCGCGGCCGGGCTGTCGGCACGCAAGATCGAGTACCTCGTCGACCTGGCCCTTCATTTCGATTCCGGCGTGGCGCACGTCGATTCGTGGAAGGACATGGCGGACGAGCTCATCATCGAGGAGCTCGTGGCCATCCGCGGCATTGGCCGCTGGACGGCCGAGATGTTCCTCATCTTCCACCTGATGCGCCCGAACGTGCTCCCCGTCGACGACGTGGGGCTGCTCAACGGCATCAGCGTCAACTACTTTTCGGGCGACCCGGTCAGCCGCAGCGATGCCCGCGACGTCGCCGTGGCCTGGGCCCCGTATTGCAGCGTGGCGACTTGGTATATTTGGCGATCGCTGGACCCGGTTCCAGTCGCGTATTGAACAACAGGAGAAGACGTTGGCGAAACGAACCTTCCTCGACTTCGAGCAGCCCATTGCTGAACTCGAAACCAAAATCGAAGAACTGCGCTATGTACAGACCGAATCGGCGGTCGACATTTCTGAAGAAATCGATCAGCTCGGCAAGAAAAGCCAGCAACTCACCAAGGACATCTACAGCGACCTGACGCCCTGGCAGATCACCAAGATCGCCCGGCATCCGGAGCGCCCCTACACGCTCGACTACGTCAACGAAATCTTCACCGACTTCGTCGAGCTGCACGGCGACCGGCACTTCTCCGACGACCTGTCGATCGTGGGCGGCCTCGCGCGCTTCAACGGCGTGCCCTGCATGGTGCTCGGCCACCAGAAGGGCCGCGACACGAAGGAGCGCACCGCGCGCAACTTCGGCATGAGCAAGCCCGAGGGCTACCGCAAGGCCTTGCGCCTCATGAAGACGGCCGAGAAGTTCAAGCTGCCGGTGTTCACCTTCGTGGACACGCCCGGCGCGTACCCCGGCATCGATGCCGAAGAGCGTGGCCAGTCGGAAGCCATCGGCCGCAACATCTTCGAGATGGCGCAGCTCGAGGTGCCGATCATCGTCACCATCATCGGCGAGGGCGGCTCCGGCGGCGCGCTGGCCATCTCGGTCGGCGACCAGCTCGTGATGCTCCAGTACTCCATCTACTCCGTGATCAGCCCCGAAGGCTGCGCTTCCATCCTGTGGAAGACCAGCGAGAAGGCGCAGGAAGCGGCCGATGCTTTGGGCATCACCGCGCACCGCCTGAAGGCGCTGGGCCTGGTCGACAAGATCGTGAACGAGCCGGTCGGCGGCGCGCACCGCGACCATCGCCAGATGGCCGCCTTCCTGAAGCGCGCGCTGAACGACGCGTTCCGCCAGGTCAGCGACCTGAAGCCGAAGGAGCTGCTGGACCGCCGCTACGAGCGCCTGCAAAGCTACGGCCGTTTCAACGACACCAAGGCCGACAACGGCAGATAAAGCGCATTCGGCCATGAACGCCGCTTTCGAACGCGCCATGGCCGCGTTCGAGCCGGCGCAATGGCCGCTGGCGGTGGGGTTCAGCGGCGGCGCTGATTCGACCGCCTTGCTGGCCGCCTGCGCGGCGCGCTGGCCCGGACAGGTGGTCGCCTTTCATGTGCATCACGGGCTGCAGGCTGCGGCCGACGATTTCGTGCGGCATTGCCGGTCGGTTTGCGAGCTGCTGGCCGTACCGCTGGTGGTTCACCATGTCGATGCGCGTCACGCGCCGGGCGACAGTCCCGAAGACACCGCTCGCCGCGCGCGCTACGAGGCTTTTGCCGAGATGACGCGCATGGATGGTGCGGGTGCTGCTATCAAGTCCGTAGCGCTCGGGCACCATGCAGACGACCAGGTCGAGACCCTGCTGCTGGCGCTGTCGCGCGGTGCCGGGCTTCCGGGGCTGGCCTCCATGCCGGCGCATGCGCAGCGCAACGGGCTGGACATCTACCGCCCCTTGCTTGACGTGCCCGCCGCCGACATTCGCGACTGGCTGGCAGGGCGCGGCCTGCCCTGGACAGAGGACCCGACCAACGTCGATGCGCGCTACACGCGCAACCGCATCCGCGCCTTGCTGCTGCCAGCATTGGCGCAGGCGTTCCCGCAATTCCGCGCCACCTTCGCTCGCAGCATCGGCCATGCCGCGCAGGGCCAGCAACTGCTGGGCGAGCTAGCCGCGCAAGACCTGCAGACGGTCGGCGACCCGCCCCGCATCGTCGCCTTGCAAGCGCTGTCGCGCGCCCGGCAGGCCAACGTGCTGCGCCATTGGCTGGTGCAGTCGCACGGCGGCGCGCCCAGCGCCGCGCAGCTCGACCAGTTGCTCGACCAGGTGCGTGCGTGCACCACGCGCGGCCACCGGATCCACCTCAAGGTGGCTGCCGGCTTTGCCGAGCGGCGGGGCGATTTCCTGCATTGGTACAATGCCCCGCCCTCGCCGAAGACTTTGCTCTGACAGCTTGCAGGGCGCCGCCCTTCAAGCGGCCCTTTTCTTTTCTCAGATTTCACCCATGGCATTGATCGTTCACAAATACGGCGGTACGTCGATGGGCTCGACCGAGCGCATCAAGAATGTCGCCAAGCGCGTTGCCAAGTGGGCACGCGCCGGCCACCAGATGATCGTGGTTCCGAGTGCCATGAGCGGCGAGACCAATCGCCTGCTCGGCCTGGCCAAGGAGCTGGCGCCCAGCAAGCCCGGCGTGGCGCACAGCCGCGAACTCGACATGCTGGCCTCCACGGGCGAGCAGGCGTCTTCCGCACTGCTGGCCATCGCGCTGCAGGCCGAAGGCGTCGAGTCGGTCAGCTACGCGGGCTGGCAGGTGTCGGTTCGCACCGACAACTCGTACACCAAGGCCCGCATCGAGAGCATCGACGACGCGCGCGTGCTGGCCGACCTGAATGCCGGCAAGGTGGTGGTCATCACCGGCTTCCAGGGCGTGGACGACGCGGGCAACATCACTACGCTCGGGCGTGGCGGCAGCGACACCTCGGCCGTGGCCATTGCCGCCGCCATGAAGGCGAGCGAATGCCTGATCTACACCGACGTCGACGGGGTCTACACGACCGACCCGCGCGTCGAGCCCGATGCGCGCCGCCTGACGACCGTGAGCTTCGAAGAGATGCTCGAGATGGCGAGCCTGGGCTCCAAGGTGCTGCAGATTCGCTCGGTGGAATTCGCCGGCAAGTACAAGGTGCCGCTGCGTGTGCTCTCGAGCTTCACGCCGTGGGACATCGACATCAATGAAGAGGCCAAGTCCGGCACGCTGATCACTTTCGAGGAAGACGAAAACATGGAACAAGCCGTCGTATCCGGCATCGCATTCAACCGCGACGAAGCCAAGATCTCGGTGCTGGGCGTGCCCGACAAGCCGGGCATCGCGTATCACATCCTCGGTGCCGTGGCGGACGCCAACATCGAGGTCGATGTGATCATCCAGAACCTCAGCAAGGACGGCAAGACCGACTTCAGCTTCACCGTGCATCGCAACGAATATGCGAAGACGATCGACCTGCTGCAGTCGAAGGTGATGCCTTCGCTGGGCGCGACCGAGATCGTGGGCGACACCAAGATCTGCAAGGTCAGCATCGTGGGCATCGGCATGCGCAGCCACGTGGGTGTGGCGAGCAAGATGTTCCGCGTGTTGAGCGAAGAGGGCATCAACATCCAGATGATCTCGACCAGCGAAATCAAGACTTCGGTCGTGATCGACGAAAAATATATGGAACTGGCAGTGCGCGCACTGCATAAAGCGTTCGATCTCGATCAACCGACCGCTTAAGTGATGGCATAATTGCGGCTTCTTTCAGGAACTGTGACCGAGTGGCCGAAGGTGCTCCCCTGCTAAGGGAGTATGGGGTGTAGAGCCTCATCGAGGGTTCGAATCCCTCCGGTTCCGCCAGACAAAAGCCCCTGCAGCCCAGCTGCAGGGGCTTTTTTCTTTGTGCTGCACACGTGGGGCAGGCCCGCGTTCAGGTGCCCGCGACTTTTCGCATCGTTATCACGTGGAACGGGCAGGTCACGGCGCAATCGCTGCAGCCGGTGCACTTGCCTGCGTCGTGCAGCACCGACGACTTGCGCCACTGCCTGACCTCCAGGCTCAGCAGATGGAGGTCGCACGCGGCAACGCACCAGCCGCAGCCCGTGCAACGCGCGGTGTCCACATCGGGCAGCCAGCCGGGGCGGTGGGGCCGGGCGGGAGTGTGGTGTGCCATGGGGCCGATTCTGTGCGCGTGGCTGCGCGAAATCCACCTGCTAGACCCCCTTGGCTTCCCGCTGCAGCGGCAGCCACAGCACGAACCGCGTGCCCGTCGGCTTCGACTCCCAGCGCACCAGGCCTCGAATCGCCTGGGCCCGCCGCCGCTGGTTCTGCAGCCCGCGCCCTGACGCCGACGGGTTGCCCGTCACGCGCTGCACGTCGAAGCCCTGGCCGTTGTCCTCGATCGTCACCTGCACGCCCGCATCGGCGATCGAGGTGCCCACGCGGATTTCGGTCGCGCGGGTGTGCCGCAGGATGTTCGAGATGCTCTCCTGCACGATGCGCAGGATGTGCAGCGCGCTCGACGGGTCCAGCCATTCCAGCGCGGGCAACTCCTGCACCTCCCAGCGCAGCGACACGCCGGTGCCTTCGAGCCGCGGTTCGAGCCGGTAGCGCAGCGTGGCGAGCAGCAGCAGCAGGTCGGCCTCGATCGGCTCCAGCGAGTCGAGCGTGAGCTTCAGGTCGTCCAGGCAGCTCTTGAGAATCTGCGAAACCTTGTCGTCGCTCATGCCGCCGCCTTCCACCGAGCGGATGGCGCTGATCAGCGAGGAGCCCAGTCCGTCGTGCATGTCCTGCATCAGGCGCTGGCGTTCGTCGCTGATGGTCTGCAGCCGTTCGATCTCGCGCAGCTTCCGGTGACTGAGTTCGAGCTCGGCTTCGCGTTTGAGCAGGCGCTGCGCGAGGCTCGCGTTGAGCTGCTCGACCTCGCCGATGGCGTGCACGTAGCGGCGGTACATGAGCGCGCCGAACACGCTGAAGGTCACGGCGTTGGTGTAGGCCCCCAGGTACCAGCCTTCGGGGCTGATGAAGTTGTTCTGCAGCAGCCAGTCGGTGGCGCCCAGCAGCACGCAGATGCCGATTCCGACCGCCACCAGCCGCCCTTCGTTGGAGCGGCGCCATGCGCTCACGCCGCCCACCAGGCAGACCGCCAGGCCCATGAGCGCGGCCACCGCGTAGATCAGCGGCGTCACCTGCGGCGTGTTCTGCACGATGGCCAGGCCCGGCATGGTGGCGATGCCGACGGCGGTGGTGGCCGCCACCACGCCACGGGTCAGCCATTTGAGCTGCCGGCCGTGCAGCTGGCGCAGGAAGAAGTGCACGACCATCACCAGCCAGAAGAGCGAGTTGACGGTCAGCCAGGCAAACCAGTCGTTGGCGACCGGCTGGCCCACGTAGAAATGCAGCCCCCGCATGAAGGAGGTGGCCGAGAGGTTGAAGAACAGCAGGTAGCCTGTTTCATCGCGGCGCCTGAACCAGACGAAGAGGGCGAAAACGCCGACCGCCATGAACGCTGCACTGAGCATCGCGGGCAGTTCCTGCTGCAGCCACTGGCGCATGCCGTAGCGGCCGCGCAGCGCATCGGCAGGCCCCACCCACAACGACGAAAGCGCCACCTGGGCGCTTCGCGTGTGTTCGAGGCGAAGGAGGATTTCGGTGGGCGGCGTGGGGTCGGTGCTGTGGTCCAGCGGTACCCACAGCGGGGTGCGGGTGCTGTTCCACAGCGGCCCCGACTGCTGTGCCCGGTGCACCAGTCGGCCGTCGGCATAGACGGCGATGGTGCCGTCGGTCTTGATCCGGACGCCGTAGATCGCCAGCGGGCTGGAAGCAGGGGGCAGGTCGCGCGTGGACAGCCTGATCCAGGTCGTTCGGGTCGCTCCGGCGGCCCTTGCGGTCTCGGCCTGCCGCAGCAGCGCGATGGGCAGCGCGAGGGGCAGTTCGACCGGCTGCCAGGTGTCCGGCAGGGCGCTGCTGTCGTGCATGAGCGGCGGCGCGCTGAAACCCGGCGAGTCGCCGACCTGCCAGTCGGCGTGCGTCAGGTGCAGCACGGCGTCGGAGTGCTTCAGCCCGGCCGTTCCGCCGAAGAACGCGCCGATGACGCCCAGCAGTGCCATCGACAGGACAAGCACCACGTTGGCGAAGAAGGGGGCGAGGCGGAAGTTCAAGAGGCGTCGAGGTGGGTGGGCGCGCGTTCAAGGCCGATGTGAAGCGTGCAGTTCAGCGCGCCGAGGGCTGCGACAGCACCCACTGCGCCAAGGCCTGCGCCTCGCTCTGCGAGACCTGGGCCTGCTGCGGCATGATGACCCGGCCCCAGGTGCCCACGCTGCCGCTGCGAATCTTCGCGGCCAGGCGCACCGGTGCGCTGCCGTCGTTGCGGTAGCGGTCCGCGATCTGCGCGAAACCCGGCCCGACCTGCTTGTGCACCAGCCCGTGGCAGGCCATGCAGCCGTTCCTGCGCGCCAGGTCGGCGGCCGATGGCTGCACCGGGGCATCGAGCGCGTGCGCCGCCGACGCCAAGGTCAGGAGCAGGGCGATCGCGATGGGTGAAGCGAGGCGCGGGGCGCGGGTGTTCTTGTGCATGGGGCTTCGTTGCTGGCGCGCGATCGTAGCTGCTGGCGAAGGGCTGGGGTGTGCAGCTCGCCGTCGTGCCAGCGCGACAAGGTGGCTCAAGAGTAACCAGATGTATGGTTAAATCTGTTAACTATCGCGAAGAAAAAGAGGGATTGCATGAAGCTGTTGCTGAGCATTGCGTTTGCCGCTGCGGTGTTGGCCGGTTGCGTGACCCCGCCACCGCCGACACCCACCGAGCCCGGAACGGGTCACGGCACGGCCTATGTGCCCATGGTGGCCATGCAAGGCGTGGACCCGGTGCGCTACGACAACGACGTGGCCGACTGCCGAACCGCAGCGAACCGCATCACGGCACGCAGCGAAACGGGCGATGCGATGTGGGCGGCGCTGGGCCTCGGATTGATCACGGTCCACGGCCAGGGCATCGTTGCCGCGGCCTCCTACACCGGCATCACCGCCGCCATCATCGACTGGAACGGCCGTCCCGACGCCGAACTGATCGCCGAACACCAGCAGATCGCCATCGTGCATTGCATGGCCAAGCGTGGCTACCGCAACCTCGACACCAACGTGCGCGACAGCTTCTACGGCAACACCTTCGACCCCGGCGTCATCGTGAAGCCGCGCCGCACCGGCATCGACACCTACAACGTGGAAACGCTGGCCAAGGCCGGCCGGTGCAACCTGCAGCCGCGCGCCGAACTCACGGCCAAGGGCCCTGGGTACGAAACCTACAACGTGCCGTGCGACAACGGCGGCACCTGGGCCGTGCGCTGCGAGTTCGGCAAGTGCCGTGTGCTCGCGCAAGCACTCATCCGCCGTTCCTGAAGTTCGGTTCAGTCGCCGTCCGGCGGCAACCAGGCGAGCGACCTGTGGGTCGTTCGCTTCAGGGGCAGTGACAGCGCGGCGAACCGCGCTTCGATCTCTTCCCTGTCCCGTCCACCGATGCGCATGCCCAGCGACACGGGCAGCTGACGGCAACGCGCCAGCGCGTCCCCCACACTGATCTTCAGCAGCGCCGCGGTGGCGCGTGCGGCATCGCCGACGCGATGCGCGGGGCACTCGACCAGCTGCAGGTCGTATTCGGCAAACAGTTCCCGGGAGATGCCCGCGATGACCGGGGCCTTGGCGGTCCAGTCGTCACTCGCGAAGTGGCCGTGGTCGAGGAACGCATCCTCCTCGTGATAGTGCTTGAGCGCCTCGGCAAAGTCGTCGAGCGAAGACAGCGGCTGTTGTTCCTTCTGCACGGTCAGCACCGATACGAAGGTCGCGGCCTCGAGGTAGTGCACGAGCTTGTTTGCAGCGGCGAAGGCCGGCATTTCGCGGTCAAGCGCGTCTTCAACGGGGTCTTCGCACTCGTCTTCGTCGCTGGACAGGTGGAACCGTGCGTGGTGCAGCGGAACGTCCTCGCTGGCGTAGACCCAGCTGAAGCGACGGTACATGTCGTCGTCGTCGAGGCAGGCCGCCAGTGTTTCGACGGCCTGGCAAAAATTCAGCAAATGCGGCATTTCAGAGGCCTCCTTCAACCGAAGAAGAAAGAGGCCTCCGCATGCAGCCGATCAACGCCAGACGTAGCGACCGCGCACCAGACGGCCATGCTCGCGATGCGCCGGCACCCACACCTTTTGCGGGCGATGGTGCGGCCGTTCGTAGCGCGGGCCCGGGCCGGCGCCATGACGCGGGCCGGGCTGCGCCAAGGCAGCGGTGGAAGCCAGCAGGCAAGCTGCAAGAACGAAGATGGTTTTTTTCATGTTGATGTAGTCCTTCTGTGTGGTAGCGCAAATGCACCTGAATCGGTACGAGTTGAAGCTTAGTGACGCAGCGCAGGGTACCCCGTAGGCGAAGCCGCACTTTACAAACAGGAAACCAAACCGCTTTCCTCGCCCGCACGGTCACTTGACGATCAATCCCTTGAGCGCCGGGTCCGGCGGCGGGGGCTTCAGCTTCATCTGCCGCAGCGTCCTCACCAGCAGCTGCGCAACCATCACGTTGCGGTGCCGCTTGCTGTTGGCCGGTACCACGTGCCAGGGCGCGTGGTCGCTCGAGGTGGCGCTCAGCGCGTTCTGGTAAGCCTGCTGGTACGCGCTCCACTTGGTGCGCACCTCGAGGTCGTCCATGCTGAACTTCCATTGCTTGCCGGGCGTGTCGATGCGCGCCTGCAGGCGCTCGCGCTGCTCGTCCTTGTCGATGTGCAGCATGCACTTCACGACCACCGTACCGGTCTCGACGAGCAGCCGCTCGAAGTCGTTGATCTGCGCATAGCGGCGCTTGGCCTCGGCCTTGTCGATCCAGCCTTCGACCACCGGCACCAGCACGTCTTCATAGTGGCTGCGGTTCCACACCATGATCTCGCCCGTTCGCGGCACGGCGGCGTGGCAGCGCCACAGGTAGTCGTGCGCGCGCTCCTCGTCGTTGGGCGCCTTGAAGGCCGTCACGCGCACGCCCAGCGGCGAGGTGCGCGAGAACACCCAGCGCACGGTGCCGTCCTTGCCGCTGGTGTCCAGGCCCTGCAGCACCAGCAGCAGCTTGCGCTTGCCCTCGGCGTGCAGCAGGTCCTGCAGTTCGTCGAGCTCGACGGCCAGCGCATCGACCTCGCTGCGTTGCGAGGCTTCGTCGCCCTCGCAGAAGGGCGTGTCGTCGGGGTCGATGTGCGACAGCTTGAACTTGCTGGCGACGCGGTATTTCTTGAAGCTGGCCATGAAGCGGAACTCCCGTGAAGAACGAAGGAAGCCCACAGCCTAAGCGATCAGCGCTCGTCGTCGTCCGTGTCCAGCGAGGCGCTCCAGCGGTTGTCCCACTCGGCATGGCGCACCGCGCCGTCGAGATCGCGCCGGTCGCGCTTGGTCGGGCGGCCCTGCTCGATGGCCAGTGCCGGCTCGGTGCCGGCGCGGCGCAGTTCACGAAAGTTCGCCTGCGCCGCCAGGCTCTCCGGCGTTTCCTCGTAGAGCAGTTGGGCAACGGGCGCCGGCCCGCGCTGGCCGCTGACGCCGCGCACGGTCACGGTCCGCGTCAGCGGGCCCATGCGCATGGAAACCGTGTCGCCGGACTTGACCTCGCGCGAGGCCTTGGCGACGTCGCCGTTCACCTGCACGCGGTTCTTGCCGATTTCCTCCGCGGCCAGCGAGCGCGTCTTGAAGAAGCGGGCGGACCAGAGCCATTTATCGATGCGCAGACGTTCCATGGATATCGGGAGTGAATATCAGGAATTGTGCCGCGACAAGGGGAGATGTACGACGGCGTCCAGCCCGATGACCTGTGCGGCGCCGTCCTGCATGGCCGGCAGCCCGGCCTTGCGGTTGTCCAGCGCGATGCGCCCGCCCAGCGCCAGCACGATCTCGCGGCAGATCGCCAGGCCCAGCCCGGACCCGCTCGACGCGCTCCCCGCCGAGAAGGGCGCGAAGAGGCGCTGGCGCAGTTCGGGCGAAATGCCGGGGCCGCTGTCGCGCAACGTGAGCACGGCTTGCGCGCCCTCGGGCCGCACCGACACCGACAGCGCCGCGCCCACCGGGCTCAGCTTGATCGCGTTGTGCAGCAGGTTGCGCGTGAGCTCCTGCAGCATCCACTGGTGGGCCTGAACGGGCACCGGCCCGTCGATGGCCAGCTCGAAGTCGAGCGCCCTGTCCGCCACCAGCGGCGACAGGTCGAGCGCGATGCCGCGCACCACCTCGCCGAAGTCCAGCGTGACCGACTCCGGCTGCTGGCGCAATTGCTCGACCTTGGCGAGCGACAGCATCTGGTTGGCCAGCGCCGTCGCGCGTTCCACCGTCTGGCTGATTTCGCCGAGCGCCTGCTCGGGCGCCACGTCGCCGCGTTGCGCCGACTGCACCTGCACTTTCAGTACCGCCAACGGCGTGCGCAGCTGGTGGGCGCTGTCGCGCACGAAGCGCTTCTGGTGGTCGAGCAGGCGCTGCAGCCGGCCCATGACCTGTGTGGTGGCGTCGATCAGCGGACGCAGCTCGCGCGGCGCGTCAGGCGCGTCGATGGGCGTCAGGTCGTCGGTCTGGCGCCGTTCGATGGCCTCGCCCAGCTCGCGCACCGGCCGGGTGGCGCGCTGCACCACGTACACGGTCGCCAGCGCGATCACGCCCATCAGCAGCAGCTGGCGCCACAGCATGTCGACCAGCAGCTTGCGCGCCAGCGTCTCGCGCAGCTCCAGCGTTTCGGCCACCTGCACCACCGCCATGCCGCGCCCCCGCGCGCTCGCCACGGGCTGCAACAACACCGCCACGCGCACCGGCTGGTTGCGAAACTGCGCGTCGTAGAAGTCGACCAGCGCCGCGTAGGCGCTGCGGTCGGGAATGCGGCCGCGCCAGAAGGGCAGCTCGGCAAAGCCCGAGATCATTTCGCCGTCGAGCGCCGACACGCGGTAGAACAACCGGCTGCGGTTGTCGGCCTCGAAGGCCTCCAGCGCGGAGTAGGGCACGATGGCGCGCAGCTGCGCCAGATCGTCGTAGCCTTCCACGTCGAGCTGTTCGCCGATGGTCTTGGCCGAGGCCAGCAGCGTGCGGTCGTAGGCCGTGGTGGCCGCCGCCAGGCTCTGGCGGTACACGCTCACGCTGTTGATCACGATGAACACCGCAATCGGCGCGAGGATGCCGAGCAGCAGCCGCGCACGAAGCGAAGAGACCCGGGTCATGTTTCCGGACGCAGCAGGTAGCCCAGCCCGCGCATGGTCATGAGCACCGCGCCCGTGCCCGCGAGCTTCTTGCGCAGCCGGTACACCACCACCTCGATGGCCTCGTACTGCACGTCGGCTTCGCCCGGGAACACCAGTTCGAACAGGCGCTCCTTGGTCACGGCGTGGCCCGGCTTCATCATCAGCGCCTTCAGCAGCGCCAGCTCGCGCGGCGTGAGTTCCAGCAGCTCGGCCCGGTTGTAGATGGCGCCGTTGTCGGGCTCGAAGCGCAGCCCGCCGATCTCCTGCGGGTTCAGGCCTGCGTCCTGCCCGGTGACGCCGTGGCTGCGCCGGCGCAGCGCTCGGATGCGGGCCTCCAGCTCGTCCAGGTCGAAGGGCTTGGGCAGGTAGTCGTCGGCGCCCGCGTTCAGGCCCATGATGCGGTCGCCCACCGTGCCGCGCGCCGTCAGCAGCAGGACCGGCGTGCGCAGGCCTTCGGCGCGGGCCTGCGCCAGCACCTGCAGGCCGTCGAGGTTGGGCAGGCTCAGGTCGAGCGCCACCACGTCGGGCTCCAGGGCGTGCCACTGGGCCACGGCCTGCGCGCCGTCGCCGCAGACGCGCACGTCGATGCGGCGGCGCCCGAGGGTGCGCTGCAGGGTGATTTGCATCGAGGGGTCGTCTTCGACCAGCAGCAGCTTCATACGGGACAGCGGGGTGATTGCTTCGGTGTTTTCCCCAGTCTGGCGGACAGCCAACTGACAGCGGGGCGGCGCATGATAGCGCTCAGGTTCAAGTCAGGTTCCTTTCAAGTTCCTTCCAGTTTTCAGGAGACACCACAATGCGTCGCGATACCTTTCTGAAGTCCTTGGCCGCGCTGGCCGCCGCCGGCGCCCTGCCACTGTCGGCCCGGGCCGCTGCCAACGTCAAGATGATGATCCCCGCCAACCCGGGCGGCGGCTGGGACACCACCGGCCGTGCGCTGGGCAAGGCACTGAGCGACGCCAAGGTGGCCGACACCGTCACCTACGACAACAAGGGCGGCGCTGCCGGCGCACTGGGCCTGGCGCAGTTCGTCAACGGCTCCAAGGCCGACGCCAACGCGCTGATGGTCATGGGCTCGGTCATGCTGGGCGGCATCATCACCGGCAAGCCGCCGGTCAAGCTCGAGCAGGCCACGCCCATCGCGCGCCTGACCACCGAATACAACGTGTTCGTGCTGCCGTCCAATTCGCCGTTCAAGACCATGAAGGACGTGGTCGACCAGCTCAAGAAGGACCCGGGCAGCGTCAAGTGGGGCGGTGGTTCGCGCGGCTCCACCGAGCACATCGCCGCAGCGATGATCGCGCAGAAGGTCGGCGCCGATCCCTCCAAGATCAACTACGTGGCCTTCCGCGGAGGCGGCGAGGCCACCGCCGCCATCCTGGGCGGCAACGTCACCATCGGCGGCAGCGGCTACAGCGAGTTCGCCGAATACATCGCCGCCGGCAAGATGAAGGCGATTGCCGTCACCTCCGCCCAGCGCCTGCCGGGCATCAACGTGCCCACGCTCAAGGAGCAGGGCATCGACGTCGAAATCGGCAACTGGCGCGGCGTGTACGGCGCGCCCGGCATCTCGGCCGAGCAGCGCAAGGCACTCACCGACATGGTGCTGGCCGCGCTCAAGAGCGCGTCGTGGGCCGAGTCGCTCAAGAAGAACGAATGGACGCCGGCCGTGCTGTCGGGCGATGCGTTCGCCAAGTTCGTGGACGACGACTTCGCCAGCCTCAGGGCCATCATGACCAAGTCCGGCATGGTCTGAAGCGCACGGCGCGCCACATGCCTGCCGAATGGCACGCTGTCCTCGCAAGAGACGACAGCGTGCCGTTTTCAAATCCAGCTCCACATTCCGGGCGCAAAAAATGACAACTCCAGAACCCTCGGTCTCGCCGCCAGACACAGCGGCTCAAGCGGCGGCTGTATGGCCGCAAACCCTCGTCGGCGCGGGCGTCCTGCTGACCGGCCTCGCGCTGGCCTTCGGCGCCATCGGCATTTCTTCCGAAGCCGGCTACGGCGGCGTCGGCCCCAACTTCCTGCCCTGGATGGTGTCCGTGGTGCTCGTGCTCTGCGGCGCCTGGATCCTCTGGGAAGCGCGCACCGGCGGCTTTCGCGAGCTCGACGCGCCCACCGGTGCCGACCGCGCCTACTGGCCCGGCTTCATCTGGGTCTCGGCCGGCCTGCTGCTCAATGCGGCGCTCATCACCACGCTGGGCTTCATCCTCAGCTGCACGCTGTGCTACGTGCTGGCCGTGCAGGGGCTGCGCCGCGCGAGCGGGCAGGCCGGCGTGAATTCGCCGCGCACCTTCGCCATCGACTTCGTCACCGGCGTGCTCATCGCCGCTCCGGTGTTCTGGATGTTCACGCAGTTCCTGGCCATCAGCCTGCCGGGCCTCACATCGACCGGGTGGCTTTGATATGAACCCCCACGCTCATCACTTCGTGTATTCACTGCCCCCCGTGGGGGCGCAGGCCTCCCTTGGGACGGCCCGGCGGGAGGCCTGACATGGAAATCTTCAACGCACTCATGGCGGGCTTCGCCACGGCGATCACCCCGATCAATCTGCTCTGGTGCCTGGTCGGCTGTGCCCTGGGCACGGCCGTGGGCGTGCTGCCCGGCATCGGCCCGGCCGTGGCGGTGGCCATGCTGCTGCCCATCACCGGCAAGGTCGACATCACGGCCTCGATGATCTTCTTCTCGGGCATCTACTACGGCGCCATGTACGGCGGCTCGACCACGTCCATCCTGCTCAACACGCCCGGCGAAACCGCCAGCATGGTGACGGCGATGGAGGGCAACAAGATGGCCAAGAGCGGCAGGGCGGGCGCGGCGCTCGCCACCGCGGCCATCGGCTCCTTCGTGGCCGGCACCATCGCCACCGTCATCGTCACGCTGTTCGCGCCCTTCGTGGCGGAGTTCGCGGTCAAGCTCGGCCCGCCCGAGTACTTCCTGCTGATGCTGCTGGCCTTCAC
This sequence comes from Variovorax sp. AC103, assembly GCF_979254005.1. Lineage (NCBI taxonomy): Bacteria > Pseudomonadati > Pseudomonadota > Betaproteobacteria > Burkholderiales > Comamonadaceae > Variovorax > Variovorax sp. AC103. Next base: position 98,850 of record NZ_CEEDFC010000011.1, read on the forward strand.
CACCGTGAGCGCGGTGCTCGGCAAGAGCACATTGCGCGGCATGACGGCATTGTTCGTCGGCCTTGCGGCCGGCTGCGTCGGCCTCGACCAGATCTCGGGCCAGGGCCGCTACACCGGCGGCGTGCCCGAGCTGCTCGACGGCATCGAAATCGTGCTGGTCGCGGTCGGCCTGTTCGCGGTGGCCGAAGTGCTCTATGCCGTGCTCTACGAAGGCAAGGTCACCGAGGGCCAGAACAAGCTCAGCCGCGTGCACATGACCAAGCGCGACTGGAAGCGCTCCATTCCCGCGTGGCTGCGCGGCACCGCCATCGGCACGCCGTTCGGCTGCATCCCGGCCGGCGGCACCGAGATCCCGACCTTCCTGAGCTATGCAATGGAAAAGAAGCTCGCCAAGGACAAGGACGCCAAGGCCGAGTTCGGCACCACCGGCGCCATCGAAGGCGTGGCCGGCCCCGAAGCCGCCAACAACGCCACGGTGACGGCCGCGCTGATTCCGCTGCTCACGCTGGGCATTCCCACGTCGAACACCACGGCCATTCTGCTGGGCGCGTTCCAGAACTACGGCATCCAGCCGGGCCCGCAGCTGTTCACCACCTCGGCCGCGCTGGTGTGGGCGCTGATCGCGTCGCTGTACATCGGCAACGTGATGCTGCTGGTGCTGAACCTGCCAATGGTGGGGCTGTGGGTCAAGCTGCTGAAGATTCCGAAGCCCCAGCTCTACGCCGGCATCCTGATCTTCGCGACGGTGGGTGCCTACGGCATGCGCCAGAGCGCCTTCGACCTGTTCCTGCTCTACGCCATCGGCCTCCTGGGCGTGGTGATGCGGCGCTTCGACTTTCCGACCGCCCCCGTGGTGGTCGGCATGATCCTCGGCCCGCTGGCCGAAGCGCAACTGCGCAACGCCATGTCGATCGGCGAGGGCAGCGCCGCGGTGTTCTTCCAGCGTCCGATGTCGATCACGCTGGTGATCATCGTGGTGGCCGTGCTGGTGCTGCCGCGCCTGGCCAAGCGCATGAGCGAACGCAAGCTGAAGCGGCTGGCGCAACTGGACGCCTGACCTTTCTCGCGCTCAAAAAAAAACCGGATGCCGCCAGCATCCGGTTTTTTCGTTTTCGGGCGCCGCTTTGCTCGCGTGCCCTGCATGCCCGACCTGCGCTACAGGCCGGCTTGCTTGGCGTGGCCCGCCGCGTGCGCGGGCGGTGGCGTCTCGGCCAGGTCGTCGTCCAGATGCGGATCCGCCGGCTGTCCCCGCAGCTTGCGCACGGTGCGCCGAATCCAGTGCTCGATGTCGTCGATGTAGGTGAACACGGCCGGCACCACCAGCAGGCTCAGCACGGTGGAGGTGATCAGCCCGCCGATCACCGCCATCGCCATCGGCGAGCGGAAGCTCGAATCGGCCGCGCCGAAGCCGACCGCGATCGGCAGCATGCCCGCGCCCATGGCCAGCGTGGTCATGATGATGGGCCGCGCACGCTTGTGGCAGGCGTCGCGCAGCGCGTCCCAGCGGCTCATGCCATGGTCGCGTCGCGCCACGATGGCGTACTCCACCAGAAGAATTGAGTTCTTCGTGGCAATGCCCATCAGCATGATCAGTCCGATCAGCGAGGGCATCGACAACGCCTTCTGCCCGATCAACAGGCCCACGAACGCGCCGCCGAGCGCCAGCGGCAGCGCGCACAGGATCGTCACCGGGTGCAGGAAGTCCTTGAACAGCAGCACCAGCACGATGTAGATGCACAGCACGCCCGTCAGCATCGCCAGGCCGAAGCTCGCGAACAGCTCGGTCATCACCTCGGCGTCGCCCACTTCGGTGACGCGCACGCCGGCCGGCAGCTTCACGATCGAAGGCAGCTTGGTCACCGCCGCCTTGGCGTCGCCCAGGCCCACGCCCGACAGCTCGATCTCGAAGTTCACGTTGCGCGAGCGGTCGTAGCGGTCGATCACCGCCGGGCCGCCTTCCATGCTGAGCGAGGCCACCTGGTTCAGCATCACCGGCCCGCGCGCGCTGGGCACCGACAGGCGCCCGAGCAGGTCGATGTCCTGGCGCGCCGAGTCTTCCAGCTTCACCACGATCGGCACCTGCCGCTGCGCCAGGTTGAGCTTGGCGAGCGACTGGTCGTAGTCGCCGAGCGTGGCCACGCGCAAGGTCTCGGCAATGGCCGAGCTGGTCACGCCCAGGTCGGCGGCGCGTGCGAAGTCGGGGCGCACGGCGATCTCGGGGCGGATCAGGCTCGCGGTGGACGTGATGTTGCCCAGGCCGGGAATGGTGCGCAGGTCCTTCTCGACCGCGCTGGCGGCCGAGGCCAGCGCCACCGGGTCTTCGCCGGTCAGCGCCAGGATGTACTTCTCGCCGGAGCCGCCCAGGCCCACCGTGCTGCGCACGCCGGGCAGCGTTTCCAGCGCGGTGCGGATCTGGTTCTCGATCACCTGCTTGCGCGGCCGGTCGCCGCGCGGGTCGAGCTTGATGGTGAGCGTGGCCTTGCGCGTCTCGGGCGTGCCGAAACTCGCGAACGGGTCGCCGCCCGCGCTGCCGCCCGCCACCGTGGTGTAGACGCTCTTCACATGCGCGATCTGCATCACGCGCCGCCGCGTTTCCTCGGCCGCGGCCGTGGTCTGCGCCAGCGTGGAGCCGGGCGCGAGCGACAGGTAGATCTGCGTCTGCGAGTTGTCGTCCGGCGGAATGAAGCCGGTCTTGAGCAGCGGAATCATCGCCAGCGAACCGATGAAGAAGACGGTGGCCATCACCATCGTCTTGAAGCGGTTGTGGGTGCTCCAGGTCACCGCGCGCATGTACCAGCGCATCCAGCCGGGCTCGGTTTCCTGCGTGACGATGGGCTTCAGGATGTAGGCCGCCATCATGGGCGTGAGCACCCGTGCCACCACCAGCGAGGCGAACACCGCGAGCGAGGCCGTCCAGCCAAACTGCTTGAAGAACTTGCCGGCCACGCCGCTCATGAAGGCCGTGGGCAGGAACACCGCAATCAGCGTGAAGGTGGTGGCGATCACCGCCAGCCCGATCTCGTCGGCCGCTTCCATGGCCGCCTGGTAGGGCGACTTGCCCATGCGCAGGTGGCGCACGATGTTCTCGACCTCCACGATCGCGTCGTCCACCAGGATGCCGACCACCAGCGACAGCGCCAGCAGCGAGATCACGTTGACCGAGAAGCCCAGCAGATGCATGCCGATGAAGGCCGGAATCACCGACATCGGCAGCGCGACGGCCGACACGAAGGTGGCGCGCCAGTCGCGCAGAAAGAGCCACACCACGATCACCGCCAGGATGGCGCCTTCGTACAGCAGGTGCAGCGAGCCGTTGTATTCCTCTTCCACCGGGTCGACGAAGTTGAAGGCCTCGGTCAGCTCGATGTCGGGGCGCTGCACGCGCAGGTCGGCCAGCGCCTTCTGCACCGCGTGGCCCACTTCCACCTCGCTGGCGCCGCGGCTGCGTGCCACCTCGAAGCCGACCACCGGCTTGCCGTTGAGCAGCGCGCCCGCGCGCGGCTCGGCAATGGTGTCGCTGATGCGCGCCACCTGGTCGAGCCGGATGCGGCGCCCGTCGCTCAGTGCGATCTGCATGTCGGCCAGCTGGTCGGCCGACTGCACCGTGGCCAGCGTGCGCACCGGCTGCTCGCTGCCGCCCAGGTCGAAGCGGCCGCCCGCGCTTTCGGTCTGCACCTGGCGCAGCTGGCGCGAGATGTCGCCGGCCGAGGCGCCCAGCGCCTGCAGCTTGACCGGGTCGAGGTCCACGTGCACCTGCCGCGTCGCACCGCCCACGCGGTTGACCGCGCCCACGCCGGGCAGCGCAAGCAGCTTCTTCGTGATGTCGTTGTCCACGTACCAGCTGAGCGCCTCGTCGTCCATCTGCGACGACGCGATGGTGAAGGCCAGCACCGGCTGGCCCGCCAGGTCGAGCTTGGTGACGACCGGGTCGCGCACGTCGGCCGGCAGGTCGGCGCGCACGCGCTGCACCGCGGAGCGCACGTCGTCCACGGCTTCCTGCACGGGTTTTTCGAGGCGGAACTCGACGATGAGGGTGGCGGCGCCGTCCTGCACCTTGGTGGTGATGTGCTTCAGGCCCTGCACGGTGGCGATGGAGTTCTCGAGCTTGCGCGCGACGTCGGTCTCCAGCTGCGAAGGCGCGGCGCCGGGCAGCGACGCCGAGACCGTGACGGTCGGCAGGTCGATGTCCGGAAAGTTCTGCACCTTCATCGCGTTGAACGACAGCAGCCCACCGAAGGTGAGCAGCACGAACAGCATCACCGCCGGAATCGGGTTGCGTATGGACCAGGCGGAAACGTTCATGGCGTGTTCCTTGATGGGTTACTTGGCCGCGGCGGCGGAAGCCGCGGCAGAGGCGGCCGGCCGGGCGGGCTGCGCGGACTGAGCGGGCTGAGCGGGCTGAGCGGGCGCCTCCACCACGCGCACCAGGTCGCCGTCGTTGAGGAAGCCCGCGCCTTGCACCACCACCTGCGCGCCTTCGGGCAGCGCACTGGTGATCTCGATGCGGTCGTTCAGCCGGCGGCCGACCTGCACCTTCAGCTGCATCACCTTGTTGTCGGGCTTGAGCAGGAAGACGTTGTTGAAGCCGTCGCGCGGCACGATGGCGCTCTGCGGCACGGTGGGCGCCGCGCTGCGGCCGAGCTCGAAGTCGCCGCGCGCGAACATGCCGGCCTTGATGCCGGTGTTCTGCTGCACCGCGGGCAGGTCGACATACACCAGCGCCGCGCGCGTCTGCGGGTCGACCGTGGGCGCGATGCTGCGCACCTTGCCGCGCACCTGCGCGCCGCTGGCGCTCACCACGAAGGCGGGCGTGCCGACGGCGATGCGGCTCAGTTCGGCCGAGGTCACTTCGGCGCGCCATTCGAGCCGGCCCTGGCGGATCAGCCGGAACAGCTCGGTGCCGGCGGCGACCACGCTGCCGACCGTGGCGGTGCGTGCGGAGATCACGCCGTCGTCGGGCGCCAGCACCTGCGTGTTGCGCCCGCGCACTTCCTGCGCGGCCAGCACGGCCTCGGCCGCCTCGACGCGCGCCTTGGCGGTCTGCTCGGTGGTCTGGTACTGGTTGATCTGCTGCTGGCTCAGCGCGCCGGTGGCCTGCAGCGTGCGGGCGCGCGCGGCGTTGCCGGCGGCGTCGGCCGCGGTGGCGCGGGCCTCGGCCAGGGAGGCGCGGCTCTGCGCGATGTCGGCGCGCACCGTCTCCGGCGAGAACACGGCCAGCACCTGGCCCTTCTTGACCACGTCGCCCACGTTCACGCGCACTTCGGCGAGCTTCAGGCCGTTCGACTCGGAGCCGACCACGGCCTCCTGCCAGGCGGCCACGTTGCCGTTGGCCGCGAGCGTGAGCATGAGTTCGGTGGTTTCGGGCCTGGCGACGGTGACGGTGAGCGCGGGCTTGGGCGCATTCGCGCCGTCCTTGGCGGCGGCCGTCGGCTCGCTCGCCTTGTCGGACGGTTTGCGCATGACGAAGAAGGCGCCGGCGACGACGATGACCAGCGCCAGCAGCGCGATGACGAGGGTGGAACGCTTCATTGTTTTCATGGCGACGTCGCGACCTTGGCGGCCGGTGGGATGGTCAGAGAGGACGATTCGGAAGAGGGGGATGCGCCGGGGGATGCGGAGGCGGTGCGGTTCCAGCCGCCGCCCATCGAGCGGTACAGCGCCACCCAGGCCTCGGTGCGCTCGCGCTGCAGCGAGACGCGCGCCGTCTGCGCGGTGAACAGCGTGCGGCGCGAGTCCTCCAGCTCGAACAGGCTCGCCAGGCCGCTGCTGTAGCGGGCCTGCGTGGCGTCGAAGGAGGCCTGGTAGTTCTGCACCGCGCTGTCGGCGTCGGTGGTGCGGGCGTCGGTGGCGTCGAGGTTCACGAGCGCTTCTTCCACCTCGCGCACCGCCTGGCGCACGTTCGCGCGGTAGAGCGACACGGCCTCGGTGTAGCGCGCCTTGGCCGCGTCGGTGTTGGCCTTGCGCGCGCCGCCGTCGAGCAGCGGCACGGTCAGCGACACGGGGCCCACGGTCCAGGTCTCGAGCGACTGGCGGAACCCGCTCACGCGCAGTTGCGAGCGGCCGATGTTGCCCGACACCGTGAGCTTGGGATAACGCTCGGCCTCGGCAGAGCCCACGTCGGCGCTGGCCGAGGCCACGCCGAGTTCGGCCGCGTACACGTCCGGACGTTGCGAGATCGCCTCGGCCGGCACGCTGGCGATGCTGCCCACGGCCGGCAGCACGCGCTGCGTGGGCGAGGCCGCGAGCTTCTGCGCGAGCGTGGGTTCATCGATGCCGCTGAGGGCGACCAGCGCCTTGCGCTGTACCGCGCACTGCGCACGCTGCTGTGTCAGGCGGCCGGACGCGTCCGATGCGCTGGCGCGGGCCAGCGCGGCGTCGGCCGGTGCGGTGAAGCCCGCCTTCGCCGACAGCTCGGTCAGGCGCGATGTCTCCGAGCGGGAGCGCGCGTCCGACTCGGACACACGCAGTTGCTCCTGGCAGGCGCGCTCTGAGAAATAGGCATTGGCCGTTTCGGCGGCCACCGCCACGCGGGCGTCGTGCCACTTGGCGTTGGCGCTGTCCTGCTTGGCCTGCGCGGCGTCGCGGTCGGCGCGCAGGCGGCCGAACAGGTCGACCTCCCACTTGGACTGCAGGCCTGCCTGCAGCGTGGTGACGGGCGTGCTGGCCGACAGCTCGCTGCTGCCGGCACTGCTCCCGCTGCTGCCCGAGCTCGGCGCACCCGAAGAAAAGCCCGAGGTGCCGCGGCTGGCCGACACCGTGCCGTCCAGGCTCGGCAGCAGCGCCGCGCCGGCCTGCACGCGCGCGGAGCGCGCCTCGGCCACGCGCGCCGCGGCGCTCGCCACGTTGGGGCTCGCGGCCTCGGCGGCGGCGATCAGCTCCACCAGCAAGGGGTCGTCGAGCTGGCGCCACCAGTCGGCCAGCGACGCGAGCGACCCGCCGTGCGGCAGCGGGGCGTTCCATTGCGCGGGGAAGGGCGCCTCCACCTGCGCGGGCGGGCGCGTCAGCGAGCAACCCGCCAGGCCCAGGCTCAGCGGGAGGAAGAGGGTGGCGATCAGTTTCAGTCGGAGTCTTCTCATTTGTTGTGCTTTCTCTCGGCGCGGCGGCGGGCCGCTTCGGCCTCCACCAGCGCCAGCGCATAGCCCGTGAGGCGGTCGGCCCAGGTGTCGATGGCGCGCGGCGTGCGCAGCAGCGAAGGGCGAAGCGCCTCGATGAAGTCCTGGCTCACGTAGAGCTGCATCGACAGCCCGGTGATGGCGAATGTCAGGCGGTGGATGTCGTCGTCCGCGCGGTCCACCTCCAGGTGGCGGCACAGCAGCTCGGCAATGGCGCGGTGCGGGCCCTTGATCTCGCGGTCGAGTTCTTCGGCCCAGCGGCTGGTCGGCTCCAGCATCTCGCGCATGTGCAGCTGGATGCATTGCCGCACGATCTCGCCCTGCTTGAGCGGGTCGATCATCGACACCATGCAGATGCGCAGCGTGTCCTCGAGCGGCTGGCCCGGCACCTTGCAGGCGGCCACCAGGTCGTTGGCGTCGCCGCCCATCGGCTCGCTGAAGGTGGCGGCGTACAGCCCGTCCTTGTCGCCGAAGTAGTAGCTGATGGCCGAGATGTTGACCTCGGCCTCGCGCGCAATCTCGCGGGTCGACGTCTTGGCGAAGCCCTTCTGCGCGAAAAGCCGCAGCGCCGTGTGCAGCAAGCGGTGGCGTGCCTCGGCCCCGTCGGCGCGCGGTGCGCGGCGCGGGGCCTGGGGGCCGGGTAGGAGGGGTTCGCTCGCGTTCATGCGTGGCATTAAACCACGCATGAAATCAAACGATTGATTTACTTAAGGCCTGCTGAAGGCCCGGGGCGACGGCCACCGCCTGTGGCTACCTGGTGCGAAAAACAATCTCTTTCATCCGTTGCAGCCGCGGCGCAACAACCGGCACCGTGAGCATGGTGCTCGCCACCGCCATCAGCAGCAGGGCCGTGAACGCCTCGTTGGTGATGAGCGCCTTGTCCAGCAGCACATTGGCAAAGATGATCATGATCAGCGCCTTGGTCTGCAGCAGCCAGCCGATCAGCGCGCCTTCGCCCGGCTGCCAGCGCAGGATGCGGCCGGCCAGCAGCGTGCCGATGAGCTTGCCGCTCACCGACGCCACCAGCAGCACGCCCGCCGCCACGAACACCGCCGCGCCGCCCACCTCCCAGTTGGTGCGCAACCCGGTGCTCAGGAAGAACACCGGCATCACCACCAGCAGCACGTTGTGGCGCAGGCCGTCGAGTTGCTTCTGGTCGAACCAGTCGGCGTCCATCACCGCGCCTGCGATGAATGCGCCCACCATGTAGTGCAGCCCGCACCAGTCGGCGCCCAGCCCGCAGGCCGCCAGCCACACCAGGCCCAGGTACCAGCGGTCGCGCTCCGGAATGCGCACCATCAGCCAGCGGAAGCCCGCGCTCGCGACGGCGAACAGCACCAGGAACGCGAGCTGCCTGCCCACGCGCTCCCAGTCCATGAGGATCAGTGCCAGCACGCCCCAGATCGCGATGTCGTCCAGGCTCGCGTAGCGCAATATCCGCTGGCCGATGGGCTGGCGCAGGATCTGAAGCTTCTCCATGAACAGGATGAGGATGGGCAGCGCCGTCACCGCGCACGACATGCCGATGCCCAGCACGAACTGCCAGGTCTGCGCCTTTGCGCCCATCCAGCCGGGAAACGCCAGCATGCCCAGCGCGGCCACGCTGCCGAAGAGCAGCGGCACGCCGAGTGCCAGGCCGGCGGTCACGCCGCTTTCGCGCCGGTGTTCCCAGGCCTTGCGCAGGTCGAGCTCGATGCCGGCGATCCAAACGAACAGCATCACGGCCCACTGCGCAATGGCATTGAGCGACTGGATCACCGGCGCGTTGAAGACGAACTTGTAGTACTCGGGGAACACCGCGCCGAGCACCCCCGGCCCCAGCACGATGCCGGTGACGATCTGCACCACCACCAGCGGCGCGAAGTATTCGGTGCGCCCGAGCCGCCACACGAGGTAGGGCGCGGTGAAGATGATCAGCATGGCGATCAGGAAAATCTCGGATGTGCTCATGGGGTCGTGGCCGCGAGGCCTGAAGGTCAAAGGAGGCGGCCGGAGTTTGTCATGAGCGCGGGGGCCGGCGCAGTAGGAGGGCAGGAGAAGCCGCGCCGGAGCGCTACGATGCCCGCCATGCCAGCCGCTCCCACCGCTCCGCCCGCCTTGCCCCTCGACGCAGAAGGCATCCTCGCGCTCGCAGCGCGCTCGATGTTCCATTTGTTCTCCAGCATCAGCCAGGGCATGTTCCTGGTCGACCGCGGCGGGCGCATCGTGTGGGTCAACGAGGGCTACCGGCGCTTCCTGCCGGCACTGGGCTTCTCGTCCATCGACCAGTTCATGGGGCACATGGTGGAGGACGTGATTCCCAACACGCAGATGCGGCGCGTGCTCGAAACCGGCGAGCCGATACTGGTGGACCTGCTCACCAACAAGGCCGGCACCTTCGTGGTCAGCCGCATACCGCTGCGCGCGGAAAGCGACGGTCCCCAGGGCGGAGCGGGCGACGTCATCGGCGCCATCGGCATCGTGCTGTTCGACCAGCCCGAGACCACGCTGCAGCCGCTCATCAGCAAGTTCGCGCTGCTGCAGCGCGACCTGGACGACGCGCGGCGCGAGCTGGCGAGCCAGCGCAACAACCCGCTCTACCAGCATGCGCCCGACGGCCAGCGCCGCTCCAAGTACACCTTTGCGAGCTTCATCGGCAGCAGCCCCGCGGCGGTCGAGGTGAAGCGCCATGCGCGCCGCGCCGCGCAGTCGACCAGCCCGGTGCTGTTGCTGGGCGAGACCGGTACCGGCAAGGAGCTGCTTGCCCACGCCATTCATGCGTCTTCGGCGCGGGCCAAGGGCATGTTCGTCAGCGTCAACATCGCGGCCGTGCCCGACACCTTGCTGGAGGCCGAGTTCTTCGGCTTCGCGCCCGGCGCCTTCACCGGCGCCGACCGCAGGGGGCGCGAGGGCAAGTTCAAGCTGGCCGACGGCGGCAGCCTGTTCCTCGACGAAATCGGCGACATGCCGCTCGGCCTGCAGGCCAAGCTGCTGCGCGCGCTGCAGGAGGGCGAGATCGAGCCGCTGGGCTCCAACAAGCTCGTGCCCTTCGACGCGCGCGTGATCGCCGCCACCTCGCGCGACCTGCCCGAGCTGGTGCGGCGCGGCCAGTTCCGCGAAGACCTGTACTACCGGCTCAACGTGCTGCCGCTGCGCGTGCCGCCGCTGCGCGACCGGCGCGCCGACATTCCTGCGCTGGTCGAGGCGCTGGGCGAAGACATGGCGCTGCGCAGCGGCGAGGCCCCGCCCGAGCTCACGCCCGACGCGCTCGCCTTGCTCGCCGGCCAGCACTGGCGCGGCAACATCCGCGAGCTGCGCAACGTGCTGGAGCAGGTGACCATGCGCAGCGACTCGCAGCGCATCGACGCCGTGCAGCTGGAGCGCATCCTGCGCGAAGCCGGGCTGGAGCAGATCGAGCTGCCCGCCGTGTTGCAGAACGCGCACGACGCCGACGAAGAAGCCGCGCTGCTGCGCCCGCTCGCGCAGCAGGTGGTCGAGCTGGAGCGCAAGGCGATCGCGGCGGCACTGGCATCGACGGGCGGCAACAAGCTGGCGACCGCGCGGCTGCTCGGGATTTCGCGGGCGACGCTGTATGAGCGCATGACGAACCAGTAATTGGCGGTGGCCGATGGCGGCCGGATCTTGATCGACAGGGAGAGGATTTCCATGAAGGGTTTGCTGACACGACTGAAGGCGCTGGCCGGCTCGGGCGCCGCACCGGCCGCATCCACGGCATTGCCTGACGCGGGGGAGGGCGAGGGCGTGCTGATCAATGCCTACTGCACGCGCGCCGACGTGCCGGCGCTCGACTTCCCGCACACGCTGCATGCGCGCCGCGATCTTTCCGATCCGGCGCTCGCGGCGCATCTTTCGGGCTTCGTGGGCTATGTGCTGAGCAGGGGCAACGGCGAGATGTCGCGCAACCGCTATCACGTGATGCGACACATCCAGCGGGTACGCCAGCACCTGAGTTTCTCCATCGGCGAGTCGCAGCTCGACGCGTTTTCTGCATGGGCGGAGCGCGCGAACGCCATCGTGTTCCTGCCCGACGGCGGCATCCGCGACCCCAACGGCCGGGTGTTGCTCTCAGCCGCGGGCGAGGAGCCCGACCAGGAGGCCGCGATTCCCTATCCCGCCGAGGCATGGCAGCGAAAGGCGCGATCCGAGGCGCTGCTCGCATCGCGCGGCATGCCGGTGCCGCAGCACCTGCCGCCTCTTGTTTCGGAGCCCGAGTTGCGCCTGCGCACGCCGCAGGAGCTGGCGGGCAGGGCGTTCGCGCTGCTGGCCGTATCGGCCCGCGCCGAGTCGGTCGCGAGCGGCGAGCCGCTGCCCATGGACGACCTGTTCAGGCGGCTGCCGTCCGCGCAGGCGCACCTGTCGCCCGACGAGCAGGCCTTTCTTTCCGACGACGCGCCCGGCGAGTCGACGGTGGCGCAGTTCGGCTGGCGCTTCGAGTGCCTCTTCGTGCTCGAGTGGGCCTTGGGCCTTGTCGATGCACTGCCGTTTCCCGCAGAAATCTGCGACGTGCCGCTGGCCACGCGCCTGATGCTGAATGCCGGTGACGTGGACGGCGTGATGCGGGCCGCGAAGGTGCGCCCGGACGGCGAGTTGCTCGATGCGCTGGACCTGCACTACAGGCTGCACTGGCTCGTGCGCCAGGCGCGTCTCAAGGAAGATGCGCCTCCTCCGGGCGTCGACGCCGGCGTCGTGCTGGAGCGGCATCGCGCGCTGAACTGGCTGGTTCGCTTCGAAGACCACGACTGGGACGACATCGACACGCCCACATGACGCCCGACAATCTCGCTTCCTCCGGCCATCCTCCTGTTTTGCATTCATGAAGACATCGATCCGTTCCCTTGTGCTCGTTGCGGCCTGCGCTACAGCCAGCTTCGCCAGCGCGGCGCCCGCGCCCCAGTGCGCGAGTGAAGCCGTTTCTCGCGCCAGGAAGCTGCTGACCTTCCACTTCGGCGAGGACGACCGCATCCAGATCGACCCCGCCGTCAAGGAAATGCCGCCGATCCGCAACCCCGCCAACAAGCAGCAGCAGTTCAAGGTGCTGGAGGTGTGGGGCTCGATCTACAAGGGCAACTACCGCATGCGGCTCATCTATTACGTGTCGGGCAAGGACTGCAACCTGATGGGCCAGGAAATTCTGGAGTACGCAAGCCTGTGAGCGTGCAAGCCCTGCGTTCCACCTTCGGTCCCAATTGCCACTGGTGCGGCCTTCCGATGGACTTCAGCGAGCCGTTCGGCCGACCTGAATCCGCCACCGTCGAGCACCTCGTCGACTCGACCTTCGGCGGCGTGCGGTCGCCAAAACACCGCCGCCTGGCCCACGCCGCCTGCAACCACGCGCGCAACGAGTTCCGCATGCAGGCCGAGCGGCAGTTCAAGCAATGGATCGCCGAGCGCCAGGCCTCCGCGAAAACCCTGACTGATAAAAAGACAATTGACTAAAATTCAGACAGTGCAAGTGTTCTGATTCCAGTCGAAGTCGCCGTTTCTCGAATGGAGAAACGTTTGTTATCAATGGCTTAGCGCGTGGCACGAAGTGTGCAATATTCAGTCACCTTAATCAGGAGACAAAGAATGAACCGTCGCCACCTCGTCGCCCTGGCCGCACTTGCCGCCTGCGCAGCCGCCGCGCCCGCCTGGGCTCAATCCAACGAAATTCGCATCGCCCACATCTACAGCAAGACCGGCGCGCTGGAGGCCTACGGCAAGCAGACCCAGACCGGTTTCATGATGGGACTGGACTACGCCACCGGCGGCACCATGGCCGTCAACGGCAAGAAGATCGTCGTCATCGAGAAGGACGACCAGGGCAAGCCCGACCTCGGCAAGTCGCTGCTGGCGGCCGCCTACTCGGACGACAAAGCCGCGCTGGCCGTCGGCCCGACCGCCTCGGGCGTGGCGCTGGCCATGCTGCCGGTGGCCGAGGAGTACAAGAAGATCCTGCTGGTCGAGCCCGCCGTGGCCGACTCGATCACCGGCGACAAGTGGAACAAGTACATCTTCCGCACCGGCCGCAATTCGAGCCAGGACGCGATTTCCAACGCGGTGGCCGTCGACAAGGCCGGCGTCACCGTCGCCACGCTGGCGCAGGACAACGCCTTCGGCCGCGATGGCGTGAAGGCCTTCGGCTCCGCGCTGAAGAAGGCCAAGCTGGTCCACGAGGAATACCTGCCGCCCGCCACCACCGACTTCACCGCCGGCGCGCAGCGCCTGATCGACAAGCTGAAGGACCAGCCGGGCCGCAAGATCATCTGGATCGTGTGGGCCGGCGCTGGCAACCCGTTCAAGATCGTCGACCTCGACCTGAAGCGCTACGGCATCGAGATCGCCACCGGCGGCAACATCCTGCCGGCCATGGCGGCCTACAAGAGCCTGCCGGGCATGGAAGGCGCGGCGTACTACTACTTCGGCCTGCCGAAGAACCCGGTGAACGACGCCATGGTGTCGGCGCATTACAAGGAATTCAAGTCGCCGCCGGACTTCTTCACGGCCGGCGGTTTCTCGGCCGCGATGGCGGTGGTGACGGCGCTGAAGAAGACCAACGGCGACACCAACACCAACAAGCTCATCAGCACCATGGAAGGCATGAGCTTCGACACGCCCAAGGGCAAGATGACCTTCCGCAAGGAAGACCACCAGGCGATGCAGTCGATGTACCACTTCAAGATCAAGGTCGACCCGGCGTTCGCGTGGGGCGTGCCGGAGCTGGTGCATGAGATCAAGCCCGAAGAGATGGACATCCCCATCAAGAACAAAAGGTAAGGCTCGCCCCCAGGCTGCGCGCACCTGCGGCCCGGCAAAGCCGGTTCCGCGGTGTTCTTGAAAGTTCGGCGATCCCTAAGCGCCGCCCCCCATTTCGCCCCGGATGGCCGCCGGGCGAAGCGCCAGCGTTCTCGCACGGCGCGTTTCCACGGCCGATTCGTCAGCAAGCAAGCGTTCGACGCACCTAAAAACAGGAGACAGCGATGCCAGCGATGAGATTCAACTGGAAGGGGATGGCCGCAGCCGCGGCCATGGCAATGGCGGCGCATGCCGCGACGGCGGCGGTGCCGCTGCCGGCGCTGGGCACCAACCCGGCGGAGGTGAGCGTGTCGGGCCTGTCGGCCGGCGGCTTCATGTCGGTGCAGCTGCACGTGGCCTATTCGGCCACCTTCAAGCGCGGCGCCGGCGTGGTGGCCGGCGGCCCGTACTACTGCGCCGAGGGCTCGGTGCTCAACGCCACGGGTCGCTGCATGACGCACGGCACCAGCATCCCGGTGTCCTCGCTCGTGAGCACCACCAACAGCTGGGCTGCCAGCGGCACCGTCGATCCGGTGTCGAACCTGAGCGGCTCCAAGGTGTACCTGTTCTCGGGCACCTCCGACAACACCGTGAAGCAGCCGGTGATGGACGACCTGAAGACCTACTACCAGAACTTCGTGCCCGCGGCCAACGTGGTCTACAGGAACAACGTCGGCGCCGGCCACGCGATGGTCACCGACGACTACGGCGGCACCTGCAGCACCACCGCCGCGCCCTACATCAACAACTGCGGCTTCGACCTCGCGGGCGAGATCCTCACGCAGCTGTACGGGCCGCTGAATCCGCGCAACAACGGCACGCCGGGCGGCACCTTCACCGAGTTCAACCAGTCGGAATTCATCACCGGCCACGGCATGGCCGCCACCGGCTGGCTCTACGTGCCACAGGCTTGCACCACCACGTCGTGCCGCGTGCACCTGGTGCTGCACGGCTGCAAGCAGAACTACAGCGACGTGAGCGACCAGTACGTGAAGAAGACCGGCTACAACCGCTGGGCCGACACCAACAACATCGTGCTGCTGTACCCGCAGACCAGCACCGCGGCCACCAACAGCTGCTGGGACTGGTGGGGCTACGACAGCGCCAACTACGCGAAGAAGTCGGGCCCGCAGATGGCGGCCATGAAGGCCATGATCGACCGCGTCACCGGCTCGGCCGGCGGCGGCGGCCTGCCGGCGCCGGTGGGCGTGGGCACCTCGGGCGCGACCGCCAGCAGCATGGTGATCGCCTGGGCCGGCGTGTCTGGTGCCAGCGGCTACAACGTGTACCGCGGGGGCAGCAAGGTCAACGCCGCGCCGGTCGCCGCCACCAGCTACACCGACACCGGCCTGGCCGCGTCGACCAGCTACAGCTGGACCGTGGCGGCCCTGAACGCGAGCAACGTGGAAGGCGCGATGTCGAGCGCGGCCACGGGCGCGACCACCGCGGGCAGCGGTGGTGGCGGCGGCACCTGCTACACCGCGAGCAACTACACGCACACCATCGCCGGGCGCGCCTACGCGCTGTACGGGCTGACCTATGCCTACGGCTCGAACCAGTCGATGGGGCTGTGGAACATCTACGCCACCACCACGCTGAAGCAGACCGGCCCCGGCTACTACGTGATCGGCAGCTGTTGAGGCCCTTCATGCGCACTTTTCCGACTTTCGATTTGCAATGACCAACGATGCTTGAGACGCTAGAACTGACCATCCGCTTCGGTGGGCACGTGGCCGTCAACAACGTGAGCTGCGCCTTCGCGCCGGGCACGCTGACGGCCATCGTCGGCCCCAACGGGGCGGGCAAGACCACCTACTTCAACCTGATCTCGGGCCAGCTCAAGGCGAGCGCCGGGACGGTGACGCTCGACGGGCAACTGCTGTCGGGCCTGTCGCCGTCGGCGCGCACGCACGCGGGCCTGGGGCGGGCCTTCCAGCTGACCAACCTGTTCCCCAACCTCACGGTGCTGGAGAACGTGCGCCTCGCGGTGCAGGCCACGCGCGAGGGTGCGCACCGTCGCGGCCTGAACCTGTGGAGCATCTGGAGCGACCACAGGGCGCTGACCGAGCGCGCCGACCAGATCCTGGCCGACGTGGCGCTGAAGTCGCGCGAGCACGCCACCGTGGCCAGCCTGCCGCATGGCGACCAGCGCAAGCTGGAGGTGGCGCTGCTCATGGCGCTGGAGCCCAAGGTCTTCATGTTCGACGAACCCACGGCCGGCATGAACGCGGCCGAGGCGCCGGTCATCCTCGACCTGATCCGCAAGCTCAAGCAGGACAAGACCAAGACCATCCTGCTGGTGGAGCACAAGATGGACGTGGTGCGCGAGCTGGCCGACCGCATCATCGTGCTGCACAACGGCACGCTGGTGGCCGACGGCGAACCGGCCGAGGTGATCGCCTCGCCGGTGGTGCAGGAGGCGTACCTGGGCATTGCGAAGGAGGCCGTGGCATGAACACGGTCCCGATGAATTCGAATTTCTCCCTCCTCCTCCGGGGGAGGGCAGGGGTGGGGGCCCGCGGCCTTCACCTCACAGCAGCCTTTCAAGCGCCGCTCGCCCCCATCCCAGCCTTCCCCCGGAAGGGGAAGGAGCAAGACCTATGAGCACCGACAACCTGCTGACCCTCGAAGGCGTGCACACGCACATCGGGGCGTATCACATCCTCCACGGCGTCGACCTCGCCGTGCCGCGCGGCCAGCTCACCATGCTGCTGGGGCGCAACGGCGCGGGCAAGACGACCACGCTGCGAACCATCATGGGCCTGTGGCATGCGTCGCAGGGCAGGGTGCGCTTCGGCGACAAAGAAATCACGACGCAGCACACGCCGCAGATCGCCGGCCTGGGCATCGCCTACGTGCCCGAGAACATGGGCATCTTTTCCGACCTCACGGTGAAGGAGAACATGCTGCTGGCCGCGCGCGGCGCGAAGAACGCGCAGCAGATCGACGACACGCGCCTGAAGTGGATCTTCAAGCTCTTCCCCGCGGTCGAGAAGTTCTGGAACCACCCGGCGGGCAAGCTCTCGGGCGGGCAGAAGCAGATGCTGGCCGTGTCGCGCGCCATCGTGGAGCCGCGCGAGCTGCTCATCATCGACGAGCCCAGCAAGGGGCTGGCGCCCGTGATGATCAACAACATGATCGATGCCTTCGCCGAGCTCAAGCGCAGCGGCGTGACCATCCTGCTGGTCGAGCAGAACATCAATTTCGCCCAGCGCCTGGGCGACACCGTCGCGGTGATGGACAACGGGCGGGTGGTGCATGCCGGCTCGATGGCGGCGTTTTCCGCGGATGCGCAATTGCAGCAATCGCTGCTTGGACTGGCTCTATGAAGTATTCGACGTATGTCTCCCTCCTCCTCTGGGGGAGGGTCGGGGTGGGGGCTCGCGGCCTTCGATGCAGCGCGGCCTTGCCAGCGCCGCCAGCCCCCATCCCAGCCTTCCCCCAGAGGGGGAAGGAGCAAGAGCAAGAGCAAGAGGGAGCGCGCGCATGACCAAGATCGACTTCGACTGGAAGCCCCTGCTGCTCGCCCCGGTGCTCGCACTGGTCGCGCTGCCGCTCACCGGCTCCTTCTCCACCTGGCTCACGCTCACGGTCGCGGGCCTGGCGATGGGCATGATCATCTTCATCATCGCCTCGGGTCTCACGTTGGTGTTCGGGCTGATGGACGTGCTGAACTTCGGCCACGGCGTGTTCATTGCGCTCGGCGCCTTCGTGGCGAGCAGCGTGCTCGGCCTGATGGGCGACTGGACGGGTTCTGGCGAGCTGTGGCGCAACCTGGTGGCGGTGTTCCCGGCCATGCTGGTCGCGATGCTCGTGGCCGGTGCGGTGGGCCTCGCGTTCGAGCGCTTCATCGTGCGGCCCGTGTACGGCCAGCATCTGAAGCAGATCCTCATCACCATGGGCGGCATGATCATCGGCGAGGAGCTCATCAAGGTGATCTGGGGCCCGGCGCAGGTTCCGCTGCCGCTGCCCGAAGCGCTGCGCGGCTCGTTGCTCATCGGCGACGCGGCCATCAGCAAGTACCGCCTGCTCGCGGTGGCCGTGGGTGTGGTGGTGTTCGGCGTGCTCGCCTGGACGCTGGGCCGCACCAAGATCGGCCTGCTCATTCGCGCCGGCGTGCAGGACCGCGAGATGGTCGAGTCGCTGGGCTACCGCATCGGGCGCCTCTTCGTCGGCGTGTTCGTGGTGGGCAGCGCGCTGGCCGGCCTGGGCGGCGTGATGTGGGGGCTGTTCCAGCAGAACCTGGTGCCGCAGATGGGCGCGCAGGTCAACGTGCTGATCTTCATCGTGATCATCATCGGCGGGCTGGGCTCGACGGGCGGGGCGCTCATCGGCGCGCTGCTGGTGGGGCTGATGACCAACTACATCGGCTTCCTGCTGCCGACGGTCACGCAGTTCGCGAGCATCTTCCTCATGGTGGCCGTGCTGCTGTGGCGCCCGCAGGGCGTGTACCCCGTGGCCAACCGTTGAGGAGAAAGCCGTCATGTTCCTGAAACGACTTCTCTCCAACGACATGCCGCGCAGCCGCCTGCTGGCGCTGCTGCTGGTGGTGCTGTTCATCGCGCTGGCGTTCGCGCCGTTCATCTTCCCGGGCGTGAAGGCGCTGAGCGTCGCGGCCAAGATCCTGGTGTTCGTGGTGCTGGTGGCCAGCTTCGACCTGCTGCTGGGCTACACCGGCATCGTGAGCTTCGCGCACACGATGTTCTTCGGCATTGGCGCGTACGGCATCGCCATCGCGGCGTCGCGGCTGGGGCCCAACTGGGGCGCGGTGCTGGTGGGGCTGGGCGCGTCGCTGGCGGTCTCGCTGGTGCTGTCGTTCGCCATCGGGCTGTTCTCGCTGCGGGTGCGCGCGATCTTCTTCGCGATGATCACGCTGGCCGTGGCCTCGGCGTTCCAGACGCTGGCCTCGCAGCTGTCGGACTTCACCGGCGGCGAAGACGGCCTGACCTTCAAGATGCCCGAGCTGATCTCGCCGAGCTTCGAGTTCTCGGAAGACCCGTTCCTGGGCGTGTCGCTCGACGGCCGGCTGCTGTGCTACTACCTGCTGTTCGTGGCGGCGGTGGTGCTGGTGCTCGCGCTGCTGCGCATCGTGAACTCGCCGTTCGGGCGGGTGCTGCAGGCCATCCGCGAGAACGAGTTCCGCGCCGAGGCCATCGGCTACCGCGTGGTGGTGTACCGCACCACGGCGGCCGTGCTGTCCGCGCTGTTCGCCACGCTGGCCGGCGCCATGCTGGCCATCTGGCTGCGCTACAACGGCCCCGACACCTCGCTGAGCTTCGAGATCATGATCGACGTGCTGCTCATCGTGGTGATCGGCGGCATGGGCACCATCTACGGCGCGGCCATCGGCGCGGTGCTGTTCGTCATTGCGCAGAGCTACCTGCAGGATCTGCTGCGCGTGGGCAGCGAGGCCGCGAGCGGCCTGCCATGGCTGGCCGCGCTGCTGTCGCCCGACCGCTGGCTGCTGTGGCTGGGCGTGCTGTTCGTGCTGTCCGTCTATTACTTTCCGACGGGCATCGTCGGCAAACTCCGAGCAAGGGCTGCGCGATGAGCGACCACCTCATTCCCACGTCGCGCTATGCGCAACTGGTGGGCCGCGAGATCCATTGGCTCGAATGGGGCGCCGCCGACGCCCCGGTGGTCATCGCCTGGCACGGCCTGGCGCGCACCGGGCGCGACATGGACGAGCTGGCACAGCACTTCGCCGCGCGCGGCTTTCGCGTGATCTGCCCCGACACCCTCGGGCGGGGGCTCAGCCAGTGGAGCCCGCTGCCGGACGAGGAATACACGCTCGCGTTCTACGCGCGCATCGCCAACGCGCTGTGCGACGAACTGCAGCTGGAGCGCGTGCACTGGGTCGGCACCTCGATGGGCGGCGCCATCGGCACCGTCTGCGCCTCGGGGCTGTTGGAGCCGCGCATGAAGGCGCGCATCGCGAGCCTGGTGCTCAACGACAACGCGCCCGAACTCGCGCAGGCCGCCATCGAGCGCATCCGCGCCTATGCAGGCCAGCCGCCCGCGTTCGACACGGTGGCCGAGCTGGAGGCGTTCTTTCGCATGGTCTACAAGCCCTACGGCTGGCTGAGCGATGCGCAATGGCGCCGCCTGACCGAAAGCTCCACGCGGCGCCTGGCCGACGGCCGTGTCACGCCGCACTACGACCCGGCCATGGTCCGCCAGTTCAGCGCGCACGACAACGACTACCTGATCTGGCCGCACTACGACGCCATCGAGGTGCCGGTGCTGTGCCTGCGCGGGGCCGAGTCCGACCTGGTGCTGCCCGAGGTGCTCGAACGGATGCGCCTACGCGGCCCCGGCGCCGCGGGCAGGCTGGAGGTGATCGAAGTGCCTGCCTGCGGCCACGCGCCCGCGCTGAACGTGCCGGAGCAACTCTTGCCGGTCGAAGGGTTTATCCGCGCGGCGGGCGCCTGAGGCGCGGCGGCAGCACAATCGCCGCCGATCACCACCACAAGGCCTCGACCACCATGGCACTCTCGATGTACGACCTGTCCGTGCCCGTCTTCACCCGCGGACTCGGACAACTCACCCACCTGCTCGACAAGAGCCTGGCGCACGCCAAGGCCCATGGCATCGACCCGGCGACGCTGGTCGAGGCCCGCCTGGCACCCGACATGCTCACGCTGGCCGGCCAGGTCCAGCGTGCGAGCGACGCCTCCAAGCTCGGCGTGGCCCGCATCGCCGGCATCACCGCGCCGAGCTTCCCCGACGAGGAAAAGACCTGGGACGACCTGCTGGCGCGCATCGCGAAGACGCAAGCCTTCCTGGCGTCCGTGGAGCGCGCGCAGGTCGACGGCCAGGAAGAACACGACGTGGTCATCAAGGCCGGCGGTGGCGAGGCGCATTTCACCGCGCAACGCTACCTGCTGCAGTTCGCGCTGCCGAACTTCTTCTTCCATGTGACGACGGCCTACGACGTGCTGCGCCACAAGGGCATGCCGATCGGCAAGCTGGACTACCTGGGCAAGTTCTGAAGCGCGCGCGCCTTCACGGCGCCGTGACAGGTTTCAAATTGCCGTGACACATGCGCACGCCCGGCGTGCGCCGCCAACAATCGCGCCTGACCGCTGTCGGTCTGACACGAACGGGGGTTGCGATCATGAAGATGTTGTCCAGAAGGGCGTTCTCGGGGCTCGCCGCCGGGTCGTCCGCACTCGTGGCGGCGGCGGGCGGCGGCTGGCCGGTCCGCAGTGCATTCGCCGCGTCGCCGGGCCTGCGGGACTACGGCAAAGCCCCCGAATTCGCGGGCATCGACAAGTGGCTCAACTCGGAGCCGCTCACGCTGAAGGGCCTGGCCGGGCAGGTGGTGCTGGTCGATTTCTGGACCTACTCGTGCATCAACTGCATTCGCACGCTGCCGCACGTGGTGCGCTGGTACGAGACGTACAAGGACCGGGGCTTCACCGTGGTGGGCGTGCATTCGCCCGAGTTCGCCTACGAGAAACTCACGCGCAATGTGCAGGACGCCATCGAGCGCTTCCACATCCGCTACCCGGTGGCGCAGGACAACGGCTTCGTCACCTGGAAGGCCTACGACAACCAGTACTGGCCGGCCTTCTACCTGGTCGACAGCAAGGGGCAGGTGATGCGGCAGCATTTCGGCGAAGGCGAGTACGCCGAGATGGAGGCCGCGATCGAGGCGCTGCTGGCGCGCAAGGCGGCAGGCTGAACGCGCAGGCTATCTATCGCTGCACTGCCTGTGTGGGCCAGCCCGCCAGGTTGCGTTCGGCGATGTTGGCCAGCGCGGTGATCCATGCCGGGCTGTCGTTGAGGCAGGGGATGTAGCTGAAGGCCTGGCCGCCGGCGTGCATGAAGGCCTCGCGGCCTTCCATGGCAATTTCTTCCAGCGTCTCGAGGCAGTCGGCCGGAAAGCCGGGGCACACCACGTCGACGCGCTTCACGCCCGAAGCGCCGAGTTCGCGCAGCGTGGGCTCGGTGTAGGGCTCCAGCCACTTGGCGCGGCCGAAGCGCGACTGGAAGGTCACGCGGTACTGCGCCGGTGAAAGACCCAGCCGTGCCACCAGCAGGCGCGCGGTTTCCAGGCACTGCGACTGGTACGGGTCGCCCAGCGCGATGTTGCGCGCAGGAATGCCGTGGAAGCTCATCAGCAGCACCTCGCCGCGGCCTTCGGTCTTCCAGTGCCGCTCGATGCCCTGGGCCAGCGCGTCGATGTAGCCGGGGTCGTCGTGGAATTCGTTGACGAAGCGGAACTCGGGCAGGCGGCGCTGCTTGCGGGTCCAGTCGTTCACCGCGTCGATCACGCTGGCCGTGGTGGTGGCCGAATACTGCGGGTAGGCCTGCAGCACCAGCACGCGGGTGACGCCTTCGGCCTGCAGCGCGTCCAGCCGCGAGGCGATCGACGGGTTGGCGTAGCGCATGGCGTCGCGCACCGCCACGCGGTGGCCGCGTTCGCCGAGCCAGCCCGCCAGCAGCGTGGCCTGCTTCTGCGTGAACACCTTGAGCGGCGAGCCCTCGGGCATCCAGATGCTGGCGTACTTGGCGGCCGACTTGGCCGGCCGCACGCGCAGGATGATGCCGTGCAATATCAGCGCCCAGATGGCCCTGGGGATCTCGACCACGCGCGGGTCGCCCAGAAAGTCCGCCAGGTAGGGGCGCACGGCGGCGGCGGTGGGAGCGTCGGGCGAACCCAGGTTGCACCAGAGCACGGCGGTGCGCGGGTTGCTCGACGGAGCGGTCTCGGTGGTTGGAGGCATGCGCTATTCTCGGGCATGACCTCCGCTCCCTCGGCACCGTCGGGCTTTGTGCCCCTCGATGTGAAACGCATCAGCGCGATCTCGCTGGACCTCGACGACACCCTCTGGCCGATCTGGCCGACCATCGAACGCGCCGAAGCCGTGCTGCAAGCGTGGCTGCTGCGCGAAGCACCCAAGACCGCTTCGCTGCTGCTGACCCCCGGCATCCTGCGCGAACTGCGCGAGGCCACCGCCAAGGAGCGCTCCGACCTGGCGCACGACCTGAGCGCGCTGCGCCGCGAATCGATACGCACCGCGCTGCGTCGCGCGGGCGAAGACCCGGCGCTGGCCGACCCGGCCTTCGACGCCTTCTTCGCGGAGCGCCAGCGCGTCACGCTGTACGACGACGCGCTGCCGGCGCTGAAGTGGCTCAGCGAGCGCTATCCGCTGGTGGCGGTGTCCAACGGCAATGCCGACATCCACAAGACCGGTGTGGGCCGGTGGTTTCGCACCGCCTTCAATGCGCGGGCGTTCGGCAGCGGCAAGCCGCATGCGCCGATCTTCCGTGCGGCGGCGGCCTCGGTCGGCCTGCTGCCCAAGGACGTGCTGCACGTGGGCGACGACGCGGAGCTCGACGTGGTCGGCGCGCTCAACGCCGGCATGCAGACCGCATGGCTGGTGCGCGACGAGCGGCCGTGGACGCACGACGCGCGGCCACAGCTGATCGTGCCCAATCTGCACGCGCTGTGCGTGGCGCTGGGCGCCTGAGCCTCAGTTGAAGACCGGGCGGAAGAAGCTGCGCTCGTAGCTGACGATGCAGCGGGTTTCTTCCGCGTACTTGAACGCGGCCTGGCAGTCGGCGTCCTGCATCGAGTCGGCGCGGTACTTTTCGTAGGCCGCCAGGCTCGGGAAGGTGAACATCGCCAGCGCGACGTTGTTGACGCCTTCCGACGGCAGGAAGTAGCCGTGGTGCTGGCCGCCGAACTTCTCGACCAGTGGAATCCACAGCTTGCCGTAGTGCTCGAATTCCTTGAGCTTGTAGGCGTCGACGATGTAGCGCAGGTAGCAGGTGACCATGGGGTGTTTCGGCGTGGGGGTTATCGAGAGGGGTGGCTGCGGCGATCCGCGGGCCTGACTATAGTTTCAGCCCCACCCATTTCAAGCTGTCGCGGCCCCGCGGCGCGCAGGAAACCCCCAAGTGCACTTCTCCAACTGGCTCCTCTTCTGCGGCGTGACCTTGCTCGTCGCCTTCACGCCCGGCCCCGCGG
Organism: Variovorax sp. AC103; assembly: GCF_979254005.1. Taxonomy (NCBI): domain Bacteria; kingdom Pseudomonadati; phylum Pseudomonadota; class Betaproteobacteria; order Burkholderiales; family Comamonadaceae; genus Variovorax; species Variovorax sp. AC103. Next base: position 122,715 of record NZ_CEEDFC010000011.1, read on the forward strand.
TGCTGCTTGCCGTTTCGAACTCGATGTCCGTGGGCCCGCGCCGCGCCATGATCAGTTCGCTAGGCAACGCGATGGGGTTGTTCATGGTGTCCGCCGCCGCCATGGCCGGGCTGGGTGTGGTGCTCGCTACCTCTGCCCATGCCTTCATGGTGCTGAAGCTGGCCGGCGCGGCCTACCTGATCTACCTGGGCATCAAGCAGTGGCGCAGCAGGGGTAGCGTTTTCGCCGACCTGCAGGGCTCGCCCACCGCAGGCTCGCCGCGTTCGAGCTGGCGGCTGTTCGGCCATGGCCTGACGGTGGCGCTGACCAACCCCAAGGGCATTCTTTTCTTCTCGGCGCTGTTCCCGCAGTTCCTGACGCAGGACGCGCCGCTCGCCATGCAGTTCGCCGTGCTGACGGCCACCTTCGCCGCGGCTTCGGTGCTGTCGCATGCGTTCTACGTGCTGCTGGCGCGCCTGCTGCGCAAGGAGCTGTCGGACCCGCGACGCACGCGGCTGTTCAACAAGGTGTCGGGCGGTGCGTTCGTGCTGTTGGGGCTGAGCCTGCTGCGCCTGCGCAACAAGACGGCCTGAGCGCTTTCTTCAGTCGAGCGCGAACTGTTCGCGCAATGCCGCGCAGAAATCTTCGGTGCCGCCCAGCGAGAAGGTGAGGGTGTCGAAGCGCGGCTCGTCTTCGTGCGTTTCCTGCAGGTCGCAGTCCCACATCGCGCCTTCTTCGAGGGGTCCGCGCGCACCGGGGAAGGTGGCCTCGGCCCAGGCCAGCACCCGCGCGATCTCGGCCCGCACCTCGGGCGTCTTGTGTGGCGGGGTCGACGCCATCGCGTCGAAGGTGCCGTGGCCTTCGGTGTCTTCGCTGTAGTCGAAATCGAGGTAGCGCAGTTCGGTCGTCATGAAATCAATGCCTTGGCGGCGGCCAGCCCGCTGAGCACCGCGCCTTCGAGCGTGGCGGGGTAGGGGCCGTCGATGTAGTCGCCGCAGGCGCGAAGGCCCGGCGCAATGGTCGAAGGGGGGCGGGCGAGCGCGGGCGTGCAGGCGAAGGTGGCGCGCTTCTCGACGACGGTCTGCACGAGCTGCAGGTTGGCCTGGCCCAGTTGCGCGGCGGCTTGTGCGATCACCTGTTCTTCCAGCAATTCGCGCGATGTTTCGTTGGCGCTGACGACCATGGCGAGCACGCCGTGCAGGCCGCCGAGCTGGCCCTTGTCGAAGGCAAATTGCGCGGGCGCCGTGGCCGGATTGCTGCGCAGCGCGAGCATGGGTTCGGCGAGCGGCGAAGCCCCGCGCACGTAGACCGTGGCGATGGCTTCGAAGCGCAGGGCCTCGGTGGTGGCGCACCATGCGTCGGCCGGCAGGCCTGAAGCGCGGACCAGCCGCCCGGCGTCCCACGGCGCGCAGGCCAGCACGACCTGGTCGAAGACTTCCTCGTCAACGCGCCAAAGGCCCGCTTCGGGCGTGATCTCGCGCACGCGGTGACCGATGCGCACGGCCGCGCCTTGCGCCGTCAACCATCGAATCGCCGCATCGGGCAACAGGGCGCCCAGGTCGGCACGCGGCAACAGCAGGTCGGCGCCACCGCTGCCGCTGAAGAGCGCGTCTTTCAGCACGCGCAGGAACACTTCGCCGCTCGACTGCCCCACGGGCGTATTGAGCGCCGACACGCACAGCGGCTCGATCAGCTCCTGCATCACGCGCGGCGTGAGACCGGCGCACAGGTCGGCGACCGTGGTGTGCGCGGCGCAGCGGAAGCCGGCAAGCCGCCAGCGGACTGCCGTGCGCAGCAGCGAAGACTTGTCGCGCCAGGCCCAGCCGCGCGCTGTGAATATGCCCACCAGCAGGTCGAGCGGCGCGGGCAATCGAGGCAGCTTGAGCCCGCCGCCGTCGGCAAAGCGCAGCGAGAGCGGCAGGCGCAGCAGCGCCTGGTCGACATCGACGCCGACGTCGCGCATCAGCTTGAGCGTGGCGGTGTACGCGCCGATGAGGATGTGCTGGCCGTTGTCGAGCGCCATGCCGTGCATGTGGTCGACGCGGCGCGCGCGCCCGCCTGGCATCGGCGCGGCTTCGAACAGCGTCACGGCATGGCCCAGGCGCGTGGCCTCGACGGCGCAGGCGAGGCCGGCCCAGCCGGCGCCGATGACGGCCGTCGTCTTTTTCAAGCTCAGATGCGCCCCAGCGCCTGAACCTTCCACGCCAGCCACAACTTGCGCACCGGCGTCAGGCTCACGCGCTGGTTCAGCACCTGGAAGTCGTCGTGCTCGATCTCGCGCAGCAGCGTGCGGTAGATGCTGGCCATCATCAGGCCCGGCTTCTGCGCGCTGCGGTCGGCCAGCGGGAGCATCGACAGGGCTTCGTCGTAGGCCGCGTGGGCGCGCTCGGCCTGGAACTTCATCAGCGCGACGAAGCGTTCGGAGTGCACGCGGTTCAGGATCTCATGCGCCTTCACGTCGAACTTCTGCAGTTCGTTCACCGGCAGGTAGATGCGGCCGCGAAGGGCGTCCTCGCCCACGTCGCGCAGGATGTTCGTGAGCTGCAGCGCCAAGCCCAGCTTGTGGGCGTAGGCGGTGGTCTGCGGATCGGTCTGGCCGAAGATGCGCGCCGCGACTTCGCCCACCACGCCGGCCACCAGGTGGCAGTAGCGCGCAAGGCCGGGAAAGTCGAGGTAGCGGGTCTGGTCCAGGTCCATCTGGCAGCCGTCGATCACCTCGTGCAGCTGCCGCGCCTCGATGCCGTAGGCCGCGACGTGCGGCATCAGGGCCTGCATCACCGGATGGTGCGGCGTGCCGGCGAAGGCCTGGGCGACCTCGGTGCGCCACCAGGCGAGCTTGGTGGCGGCCACGCCGGGATCGGTGACCTCGTCGACCACGTCGTCGACCTCGCGGCAGAAGGCATAGAACGCCGTGATCGCGGCGCGCCGGGGCTTGGGAAGAAACAGGAAGGCGTAATAGAAACTGCTGCCCGAAGCGGCGGCCTTGTCTTGCACGTATTGCTCGGGATTCATCGGGGAGGCGCTGCTTTCATGGGCCGCCATTGTCTCCGCATCCGCAGTGCGTTCCAGAGCAGCACGGGCGCATCGAGCTTGCCGATGGTGGGGCGCTGCGAGAAGGTGTCGAAGCCCAGGTCCTCGATCTTGTCGAGGATGCGCAGGCCGCCCTGCACGACAAAGCGCAGCTCCCAGCCCATGCGGCCCGGCAGGCGGTGCACGAGGGGGGCGCCTTCGGTCATGAGCTCGCGCGCCCAGTGCGACACCACTGCTATCAAATTAATAGCTTCCTGCGGAGGTTCGGCGCGGGTCAGCGGCGCAAATACCTTGAAATTTTCGGGTGTCAGGCCGCGCCGGGTGCAGTCGGTCAGGGGAAAGTAGAAGCGCCCGCGCGGCAGGTCGACGCTCGGGTCCTGCCAGAAGTTGACGAGCTGCAGTGCGCTGCAGATGGCGTCGCTCTGCGCAAGCGCGTGCGCATCGTGCACGCCGTACAGATGCAGCAGCAGCCGGCCGACGGGGTTGGCGGAGCGGCGGCAGTAGTCGAGCAGCTCGGCCCGGTCGGCGTAGCTGCCGCGGTCGCGGGTTTTCTCGATGTCCTGCATGAACGCGCTCAGCAGGTCGGCGAGCAGCGCCTCGGGCAGGCCGTGCCGGGCGATGCTGTGCACGAGCGGGCCGAACACCTGCGGCCAGCGCGACGAGGCAAGCACCTCGCCTTGCGCGGCGGCGGCGAGCTCTTCGCGGTAGGCGCGCAGTTCCGCCAGGCGCTCGCCGGGCGAGGCGTTGCCTTCGTCGGCGATGTCGTCGGCGGTGCGTGCGAAGTGGTAGATGGCGGCAACGGGCGCTCGCAGGTGCGGGGGGCACAGCCACGACGCGACCGGAAAGTTCTCGTAGTGCGCCGGTGGGGCGGCAAGGTGGGGAGTGGCGGACACGCGACGATTGTCCGCCACGGCGCCATGACCCGGCACTATGCTCGCAGCGTCGCCACTTTGAACTTCCGCTTCATGAAAGCATCCGCTCCGGCTTCCGGGCCCCAGGTTTCTGCGCACGGCGAGGCGCATCCGGCGGGTCCCACGCTCATGATCGCGGCGCTCGGCGTCGTGTTCGGCGACATCGGCACCTCGCCGCTCTACGCCTTCAAGGAGACGATGAACCCGGAGCACGGCATCCCGTTCTCGCCCGACTCGGTGCTGGGGCTGCTGTCGCTGATCTTCTGGGGGCTGATGTTCGTGGTGACGCTGAAGTACGTGGTGTTCGTGCTGCGCGCCGACCACGACGGCGAAGGCGGCATCCTGGCGCTGCAGGCCCTGGCCCGCAGCGCCGTGGCCGGCCCGAAGACCAAGCCCTGGGTATGGAACGTGATCGGCATGCTGGGCCTCGTGGGCGCGGCCATGTTCTACGGCGACAGCCTGATCACGCCGGCCATCTCGGTGCTGTCGGCGGTGGAAGGCCTGGAAGTGCAGGCGCCCGTGCTGCAGCGCGCGGTGCTGCCGATCACCGTGGTCATCTTGATTGCGCTGTTCGCGGTGCAGAAGAAGGGCACGGGCGTGGTCGGCAAGGTGTTCGGGCCGATCATGCTGTTGTGGTTCCTGGTGCTCGCGGCGGCCGGGCTGTGGCAAATACTGCAGCAGCCGCAGGTGCTGGCGGCGCTCGACCCGCGCCATGCCGTGCGCTTTCTGTTCGAGCACCGGGCGCAGTCGCTCGCGGTGCTGGGCGCGGTGTTCCTGGCTTTCACGGGCGGCGAGGCGCTGTATGCCGACATGGGGCACTTCGGTGCGCGGCCGATCCGCCAGGCGTGGATCTTCATCGCGCTGCCAGGCCTGGTGCTGAATTACTTCGGCCAGGGCGCGCTGGTGCTGGGCAACCCCGCCGCCATCGACAACCCGTTCTTCCGGCTCTTTCCGTCGTGGGGTGTGCTGCCGATGGTGGTGCTGGCCGCCATGGCGACGGTGATCGCCTCGCAGGCGGTGATTTCGGGTGCCTTCTCGCTCACTGCGCACGCCATGCGCATGGGCTACCTGCCGCGCATGCGGGTGATCCAGACCTCGGGCACGGCCATCGGACAGATCTATGTGCCGGCGGTCAACTGGCTGCTGATGGTGGGGGTGCTGCTGCTGGTGCTGGGCTTTCGCAGCTCGGGCGCGCTGTCGGCGGCGTACGGCATCGCGGTGTCGATCACGATGGTGACGACCACGCTGCTGGCAGGCATCGTCGCCTGGGGCCTGTGGCGCTGGAACAGGGTGGCCGTGGTGGTCGGCGTGGCGGCCTTCGCGGTGGTCGACCTGACCTTCGTGGTGGCCAACAGCCTGAAGATCGCCGAAGGCGGCTGGCTCACGCTGGCCGTGGCCACCGGGGTGATGGTGCTCTTCACCACCTGGGCCAAGGGCCGCCGGCTGGGGCTGGAGGCGGCTGCGGCCGAAAGCCTGCCGCTGCGCCCGTTCATCGAATCGCTGGCGCTGCACATGCCGCACCGGGTGAGCGGCACGGCAGTGTTCCTGAACCCCGACGCCACCGCGGTGCCGCATGCGCTGCTGCACAACCTCAAGCACAACCAGGTGCTGCACGAGCAGGTGATCGTGCTGCGCGTGCTGCCCTGCGACACGCCGCGCGTGGACGCGCGCAACCGCATCGAGGCCGAACAGCTGATGGACGGCATCTGGGTGGTCACCGCGCGCCATGGGTTCATGGAGCGGCCCGACGTGCCGGAGTTCATCCGCATCCTGGCGTACCAGAAGACGCTGGCCATCGACTCGATGAAGACCTCGTACTTCGTCTCGCGCGCCTCGGTGGGCGAGGAGAACCTGCCGGGCCTGAACCCCATTCGGCGCGCCTTGTTCGGCTGGCTGCAGCGCAATGCGGGCCGGGCGTCGGACTACTTCGAGCTGCCCGACAACCGGCTGGTGGAGATGGGTCAGCGCACCTAGCGGGAGCGGGCGGCAGGCGGGCTGTCGGTGCGCCATCGGTCGGTAGTGACTGGCGAGTCATTGACAGTATTTAACGTTTACCCTAGATTACTAACCAGTGGGTCAGTAATGACCCGGTTCGTTCTTCCTAGGGTGTCTCATGACCGCCTCCGCCGTCCTTTCTTCTCGTGCCCGCAGTGCCGCCTGGCTGCTGCTTCCCGCCATCTTCCTGGCCGGCTGTTCGCCGAAACCCGTCGCCGAGGAGCCTGTTCGCGCGGTCAAGTTCGTGACCGTGGGCACGAGCGACTTCGACGCCCAGCCCGAGTTTTCGGCCGAGGTGCGCGCGCGCGTCGAGTCGCGCCTGGGCTTTCGGGTGGCGGGCAAGATCACCCGGCGCCAGGCCGAACTCGGCCAGCGCGTGCAGGCCGGCCAGGTGCTGGCCCAGCTCGATCCGCAGGACTACAAGCTGGCCGCCGACGCCGCCCGCGCCCAGCAGGCCGCCGCGCTGACCAATCGCGACCTGGCCGCGGCCGACCTGAAGCGCTACGCCGAACTGCGCCAGCAGAACTTCATCAGCGGTGCCGAGCTGGAGCGCCGCGAAACCACCTGGAAGGCCGCGCAGGCCCAGCTCGAACAGGCACAGGCGCAGCTCGCCTCGCAGGGCAACCAGGCCGCCTACACGACGCTGGTGGCCGATGTGGCCGGCGTCATCACCGCCATCGAGGCCGAGCCCGGGCAGGTCGTGCAGGCCGGCACGCCGGTGGTGCGCATCGCCCAGGACGGCGCGCGCGACGTGGTGTTCGCGGTGCCGGAAGACCGCGCCACGCTCATCAAGACCGGCACGCCGGTCACGGTGCGCGGCTGGTCGGGCGGCAGCGAGCTGCAGGGCCAGGTGCGCGAGGTGGCGGCGAGCGCCGACGCGGTCACGCGCACGTACTCGGTCAAGGTCGCCATCGACGCGGCCACCTCGCCGCCGCTGGGCGCCACGGTCTACGCGCGTCCACAGGCGCTGGCCCACGCCAGCACCGCGGTGATGAAGCTGCCGACCAGCGCACTGCGCCAGGAAGGCAAGGGCTCTGCGGTGTGGGTGCTCGACAAGTCGACCATGACGGTGCGTTCGCAGCCGGTGCAGGTGGCCACCGCCGACGGCAATGAGGCCGTCATCGCCTCGGGCATCGCGCCCGGCATGATGGTCGTGGCCGCCGGCGTGCACGTGCTGTCGCCGGGTCAGAAGGTCACCATCTACCAGTCGAAGGAGGCGGCCGCGGCCGCCGCCAATGCCGCCGCAATCGCCGGCGCGAAGGCGTCGGCGCAGCCCGTGGCTGCCGTCGCCGCGACGAACAAGGAGATCGCTCCTGGCACAACGGGTGCCGCCAAATGAGCGGCGGCGCAGCAGACTCCCACGACAAGCCCGCCGGCTTCAACCTCTCCAAATGGGCGCTGGACCACGCGCCGCTCACGCGCTACCTGATGGTGGTGCTGATGGTGCTGGGTGCGTTCGCGTACTTCCAGCTCGGCCAGGACGAGGACCCGCCCTTCACCTTCCGTGCGATGGTGGTGCGCACCTACTGGCCCGGCGCCACCGCGCAGCAGGTGGCCGAGCAGGTCACCGACAAGATCGAGCGCACGCTGCAGGAGGCGCCGTACGCCGACAAGATCCGCAGCTACTCGAAGCCCGGCGAGTCGCAGATCATCTTCAACATCAAGGACTCGTCGAAGTCCGCCGAGGTGGCCAACGTCTGGTACACGGTGCGCAAGAAGATCGGCGACATGCGCGCCACCTTGCCCGCCGGCGTGCAGGGGCCCTTCTTCAACGACGACTTCGGCGATGTCTACGGCGTGATCTACGCGCTGGAGAGCGAAGGCTTCAGCTACGCCGAGCTCAAGACGCTGGCCGACGACGTGCGCCAGCAGCTGCTGCGCGTGAAGGACGTGGCCAAGGTCGACCAGTTCGGCGTGCAGGACGAGAAGGTCTACATCGAGATCTCGCAGAAGCGCCTGGCGCAGCTGGGGCTCGACTTCAACGCGGTGCTGTCGCAGCTGGGTTCGCAGAACGCGATCGAAAGCGCGGGCACCATCCAGTCGCCGCAGGACGTGGTGCAGGTGCGCGTGGCGGGCCAGTTCACCAGCGTCGACCAGCTGCGCGACATGCCCATTCGCGGCAGCTCGGGCAACCAGCTGAAGCTGGGCGACATCGCGGACATTCGCCGCGGCTACGTCGATCCGCCGGCCGTGAAGGTGCACCACCAGGGAAAGGAAGTGATTGCGCTGGGCGTGTCGATGGCCAAGGGCGGCGACATCATCGCGCTGGGCAAGGCGCTGCGGGCCACCACCGCCACCATCGACCAGCGACTGCCGGCCGGCGTGAAGCTGGCGCAGGTGCAGGACCAGCCGGTGTCGGTGGCCAGCTCGGTCAATGAATTCGTCGGCGTGCTGATCGAGGCCGTGGCCATCGTGCTGGCGGTGAGCATCATCGCGCTGGGCCTGCACAAGGGCGGGCGCTTCGGCTGGTACATCGACGTGCGCCCGGGGCTGGTGGTGGCCATCACCATCCCGCTGGTGCTGGCCGTGACCTTCCTGGCCATGAACTACTTCGGCATCGGGCTGCACAAGATATCGCTGGGCTCGCTCATCATCGCGCTCGGCCTGCTGGTGGACGACGCGATCATTGCGGTCGAGATGATGGTGCGCAAGATGGAAGAGGGCTACGACAAGGTGCGCGCGGCCACCTACGCCTACGACGTGACGGCCAAGCCGATGCTCACGGGCACGCTCATCACGGCCGCCGGCTTCCTGCCGATCGGCCTGGCGAAGTCGGTGACGGGCGAGTACACCTTCGCGATCTTCGCGGTGACGGTGATTGCGCTGGTGCTGTCGTGGATCGTGTCGGTGTACTTCGTGCCCTACCTCGGCACGCTGCTGCTGAAAGTGAAGGCGCACGACCCCAACGCGCCGCCGCACGAGCTGTTCGACTCGCCGTTCTACAACGCGTTTCGCCGTGCGGTGAACTGGTGCGTGCAGTACCGCTGGACGACCATCGGCGTCACGGTGCTGATCTTCGCGCTCGGCATCGTCGGCATGGGCAAGGTGCAGCAGCAGTTCTTTCCGGACTCGAGCCGGCCTGAAATCCTGGTCGACATCTGGTTCCCGGAAGGCACCTCGTTCGCGGCCAACGAAGAGGTCGCCAGGCGCGTGGAGCAGCGCTTCATGCAGGAAGAGGGCGTGAAGACGGTCAGCACCTGGATCGGCTCGGGCGTGCCGCGCTTCTACCTGCCGCTGGACCAGGTGTTCCCGCAGAGCAATGTGTCGCAGCTCATCGTGCTGGCCAAGGATCTGAAGGTGCGCGAGACCCTGCGCCTGAAGCTGCCGCAGATGCTGGCGCAGGAGTTCCCCGAGGTGCGCGGGCGCGTCAAGCTGCTGCCCAACGGGCCGCCGGTGGCGTACCCGGTGCAGTTCCGCGTGATCGGCCTCGATCCGGCGCAGCTGCGCACCCATGCCGACGAGGTGAAGGCCGTGCTGCGCGACAACGCCAACATGCGCGGCGTGAACGACAACTGGAACGAGTCGGTCAAGGTCATCCGCCTGGAGATCGACCAGGCCAAGGCGCGCGCGCTGGGCGTGACGAGCCAGGCCATCGCGCAGGCGTCGAAGACCATGTTCAGCGGCACCACCGTGGGCCAGTACCGGGAGAACGACCAGCTGATCGACATCGTGCTGCGCCAGGCGCCGGACGAGCGCCAGGCCATCTCGGACATCGGCAATGCCTACATCCCGACGAGCTCGGGCCGGTCGATTCCGCTGACGCAGATCGCCAAGCCCGTGTTCACGTGGGAGCCGGGCGTGATGTGGCGCGAGAACCGCGACTACGCCATCACCGTGCAGGGCGACGTGATCGAGGGCCTGCAAGGCGCCACCGTCACGGCCCAGCTGCTGCCGAAGCTGCGCGAACTCGAAGCGGGCTGGGCGGCGGCCGGGCAGGGCGGCTACCGCATCGACGTGGCGGGCGCGGTGGAGGAAAGCAGCAAGGGCTCGGCCTCCATCGTGGCGGGCGTGCCGATCATGCTGTTCCTGGTGTTCACGCTGCTGATGCTGCAACTGCACAGCTTCAGCCGTTCGCTGCTGGTGTTCATCACCGGGCCGATGGGCATTGCCGGGGTGGCAGGTGCACTGCTGCTGTTGAACCGCCCCTTCGGCTTCGTCGCGCTCCTGGGCGTGATCGCGCTGATGGGCATGATCCAGCGCAACGCGGTGATCCTGATCGACCAGATCGAGCTCGACCGCGCGGCGGGCGTGCCGGCGTGGGACGCGATCGTGGAGTCGGCGGTGCGGCGGCTGCGCCCGATCGTGCTGACGGCCGCGGCGGCGGTGCTGGCCATGATTCCGCTGTCGCGCAGCGTGTTCTGGGGACCGATGGCGGTGGCCATCATGGGAGGGCTGATCGTGGCCACGGTGCTGACGCTGCTGGCCTTGCCGGCGATGTATGCCGCCGCATTCCGCGTGAAGCGCGAGCCGGGCGAGCCGGTGGCATCGCCGGCACCGAATGGGGCTGCGATTAGTGTTTAAAATCGAAGGCTGACCGATTTCAAGCGGATGGTCTTTGGCCCGTGCAAGCGCATGGCGCAAAAAGGGCTGTCCGCTTTTGCATTCACCTGAAAGATTGGCATCGCGCGGGTGGCGAAATTGGTAGACGCACCAGGTTTAGGTCCTGACGTTCGCAAGAACGTGCCGGTTCGAGTCCGGCCCCGCGCACCAGCCCTGCCGAATAGCCCGTTCTATGGCGCAGTGACGAAGCCCCCGTTTCGAAAGAGACGGGGGCTTTTTCTTTTTCACCAGTCGCTGCTGCTGTCCGAACCGCCGCTGCTCGCGTCGTCCCACGAGCTGGTGTCGGTGATGCCGAAGTCGTTGTCGGCGATGCGCTCGGGCTCCTGCGGCGAAGAAGACGGCCACAGGCTGCGGCCCATCTCGGTGTTGCCGCTGTCATTGCCGCTGTTGGCGAGGCGGGACGTGTCGTTCCGGTCCGTGGTGTCCGACCTGTCGTGCATCCAGTGGCGCACGGCTTCCTGTGCGACGACTGCGCCGATGCCGACGGCGGCGCCCGTGGCGAGTGCGCCGCCCAGGCCCATGCCCGGCGCGGCTGCGGGCGGCGCTGCAGGCGGCCAGGTGCCGCCGGGGCCGTAGCTCGCGTAGCCAGTGGGCGCATTGGCCGCGCCAGGCGCCGGGCCGTAGGAGGGGGCTTGGGCGACGGGCGGTGCCACCCGGCGGCGGAACGCGAGGTAGCCGACGGCCAGCAACGCCACCAGGGCGATCGGCAGCCACGGCGGCGAGCCGGTCCTGGTTTCGGTTTGCTGCGGCGCCGGGGTGGGCGTGCTCGTGCGTGCGGGCTCGGTTCGCGGCGGTGTTGCCGCGGGCTTGTCGAGCTTGGCCGTGAGTCTTTCGACGGCCTCGGGCTTGGCGAAGGACAGGTCGGGCGACAGCGCCTTGGCCTGGCCCAGCGCGGTTCTCGCGCCGTCGAGCTTGCCTTGCGCCGCGAGGAGCTCTGCCTGGACGAAATGCGCCTTGGCGCTGCTGGGGTGGTCCTTCAGCACCTTCGCGATCATGGCGTCGGCGTCGGACATCCTGCCGCCGTTTGCCGCGTCATAGATCTGCTGGATGGTGGGCTCGTTCGGTGCGGGCGCATCGGCCTTGGCCTGCGCCAACAAGGGCATGCCGAAGGCCAGGACAAGGGTGAGGCCGATGGCGGCGAGCATTCGCTGAAACATGAAATCTCCTGTGCGTTCCTGTGGGGAGGAACGAATCGGAACTCACTTTAAAGCGCGAATATTGGACAAACCTGACCGTCGTTCGCGCCGCGACAAACCCTCGTGAAAGGCCGCTTTTCCGCCAGATTAGAATCGCAGGTTGCCCAGTTTTGCAGGCGGCACGTGTGTGCCTCCGCATAAATCCCGCCAGCGCGTGTAAGTCCTTGATCTGTATCGATAAATAAGATGCAGGCCCCGCGCACCGGCCCCCTTACCAGGAAGACATCATGACCGTGACCGTTGAAACTCTCGAGAAGCTCGAACGCAAGATCACGCTGACCCTGCCGGTCGGCACCATCCAGAACGAAGTCGATTCGCGCCTCAAGAAGCTCGCGCGCACCGTCAAGATGGACGGCTTTCGTCCCGGCAAGGTGCCAATGAACGTCGTGGCCCAGCGCTACGGCTACTCGGTGCACTACGAGGTCATGAACGACAAGGTCGGCGAAGCCTTCTCGCAAGCCGCCAACGAAGCCAAGCTGCGCGTGGCCGGCCAGCCCCGCATCACCGAAAAGGAAGAGTCGCCCGAAGGCGAACTGGCTTTCGACGCGGTGTTCGAAGTGTTCCCCGAAGTCAAGATCAACGACCTGTCCACCGCTGAAGTCGAGAAGCTCTCGGCCGACGTGGGCGACGACGCCATCGACAAGACGCTGGACATCCTGCGCAAGCAACGCCGCACCTTCGCCCAGCGCGCGCAAGACGCTGTTGCACAGGACGACGACCGCGTGACGGTCGACTTCGAAGGCAAAATCGACGGCGAGCCCTTCCAGGGCGGCAAGGCCGAAGACTTCCAGTTCGTGGTAGGCGAAGGCCAGATGCTCAAGGAGTTCGAAGACGCCGTGCGTGGCATGAAGTCCGGCGACAGCCGCACCTTCCCGCTGTCGTTCCCGGCCGACTACCACGGCAAGGACGTGGCCGGCAAGCAAGCCGACTTCATGGTCACGCTGAAGAAGATCGAAGCTTCGCACCTGCCCGAAGTCAACGAACAGCTCGCCAAGTCGCTCGGCATCGCCGAAGCCACGGTCGAAGGCCTGCGCGCAGACATCAAGCGCAACCTCGAGCGCGAAGTGAAGTTCCGCCTGCTGGCCCGCAACAAGAACGCCGTGATGGACGCCCTGGTCGCCAGCGCCGAGCTCGACCTGCCGAACGCCAGCGTGCAGTCAGAAGTTGCCCGCATGATCGAAGGCGCCCGCGCCGAGCTCAAGCAGCGCGGCATCAAGGACGCCGACAAGGCCCCGATCCCCGACGAAGTGTTCCGTCCCCAAGCCGAGCGCCGCGTGCGCCTCGGCCTGGTGGTGGCCGAACTGGTGCGTGCCAACAACCTGCAGGCCAAGCCCGAGCAGATCAAGGCCCACATCGACGAGCTGGCCGCCAGCTACGAAAAGCCGGCCGACGTGGTGCGCTGGTACTTCAGCGACAACAACCGCCTGGCCGAAGTCGAAGCCGTGGTCATCGAGAACAACGTGACCGATTTCGTCCTGGCCAAGGCCAAGGTCACCGACAAGTCGGTGTCGTTCGACGAACTGATGGCGCAACAGCAAGGCTGATTTCCGTCGCTGCCCGCATCGCCAATGGGGCTTGTGCTTTGCGGCACGAGCCCCATTTCACTCAGGCGTACAGTTCACACAGCAGCGAACGACTTCATCTTCCGGAAAGAAAATTCATGATCGCAAACGAAATTCAAGGCCTCGGCATGGTTCCGATGGTCATCGAGCAATCGGGCCGCGGCGAGCGGTCTTACGACATCTACTCGCGCCTCCTCAAGGAGCGCATCATTTTCCTGGTGGGCGAGGTCAACGACCAGACGGCCAACCTCGTGGTGGCGCAGTTGCTGTTCCTCGAGAGCGAGAACCCGGAAAAGGACATCTCGTTCTACATCAACTCCCCGGGCGGCAGCGTGAGCGCCGGCATGGCGATCTACGACACCATGCAGTTCATCAAGCCTGATGTGTCGACCATGTGCCTCGGCTTCGCGGCCAGCATGGGCGCCTTCCTGTTGGCGGCCGGCGAGAAGGGCAAGCGCTTCTCCTTGCCCAACTCGAAGATCATGATCCACCAGGTGCTCGGCGGCGCACGCGGCCAAGCGACGGACATCGAAATCCATGCGCGCGACATCCTGCGCACCAAGGACCAGATGAACCGCATCCTGGCCGAACGCACGGGCCAGCCGCTGGAAAAGGTCAAGTCGGACACCGAACGCGACTACTTTCTGACGGCCGACGAGGCCAAGGAATACGGTCTGGTGGACCAGGTCGTCGCCAAGCGCGGTTAAGGCTGCGCGGCGCCAATGGCGCCAAATGGCAAAAAACGGCGTTTTCCACACGGGAAACGCCGTTTTTGTTTAGTTATCATTGTCCATTCCCTGTAACGAGGCACCTGTCCATGGCCGAAAAAAAAGGCTCTTCCAGCGAAAAAACGCTTTATTGCTCGTTCTGCGGCAAGAGCCAGCATGAGGTCAAGAAGCTGATCGCGGGCCCTTCGGTCTTCATCTGCGACGAGTGCATCGACCTCTGCAACGAGATCATCCGCGACGAACTCCCCGCGGGCGAAGAGGCGCGCGAGGCGCGCAGCGACCTGCCCACGCCGCTGGAGATCAAGACCAACCTCGACAACTACGTGATCGGCCAGGAGCCGGCCAAGCGCATGCTGTCGGTGGCGGTCTACAACCACTACAAGCGCCTGCGCCACAAGGAAAAGGCCAAGGGCGAGGACGTCGAACTCAGCAAGAGCAACATTCTGCTGATCGGCCCCACGGGCTCGGGCAAGACGCTGCTGGCGCAAACGCTGGCGCGCATGCTCGACGTGCCGTTCGTGATGGCCGACGCCACCACCCTGACGGAAGCCGGCTACGTGGGCGAGGACGTCGAGAACATCATCCAGAAGCTGCTGCAGAGCTGCAACTACGAGGTCGAGCGCGCCCAGCGCGGCATCGTCTACATCGACGAAATCGACAAGATCTCGCGCAAGTCCGACAACCCCTCGATCACGCGCGACGTGTCGGGCGAGGGCGTGCAGCAGGCCCTGCTGAAGCTCATCGAAGGCACGATGGCCAGCGTGCCGCCGCAGGGCGGGCGCAAGCACCCGAACCAGGATTTCCTGCAGATCGACACGACCAACATCCTGTTCATCTGCGGCGGTGCGTTCGCGGGCCTCGAGAAGGTCATCGAAAACCGCACCGAGGCGTCGGGTATCGGCTTCGGCGCCAAGGTCAAGAGCAAGGCCCAGCGCAGCATCACCGAAGTGTTCCGCGAGGTCGAGCCCGAAGACCTGATCAAGTTCGGCCTGATCCCCGAACTGGTCGGCCGCATGCCGGTGGTCGCGTCGCTCGCGGAGCTCAGCGAGGACGCGCTGGTGCAGATCCTGACCGAGCCCAAGAACGCGGTGGTCAAGCAGTTCACCAAGCTGCTGCAGATGGAAGGCGTGGACCTCGAGATCCGCCCGGCGGCGCTCAAGGCGATCGCGCGCAAGGCACTGGCCCGCAAGACCGGTGCGCGCGGACTGCGCTCGATCCTTGAACAGTCGCTGATCGACACCATGTTCGAATTGCCCAACGCGACCAATGTCGACAAGGTGGTGGTCGAGGAATCGACCATCGACGAAAACAAGCCCCCGCTGCTCGTGTACCGCGAAGCGGCGAAAAAGGCCTAAAGCCAAAGACGCGAAGGATCTGCATGTCTGGCCACACCCCCTTGCCCCCCGAAGCACTCGACCTGCCGCTGCTCCCGCTGCGCGACGTCGTGGTGTTTCCCCACATGGTGATCCCGCTCTTCGTGGGACGCCCCAAGAGCATCAAGGCGCTCGAACTGGCCATGGAGGCGGAGCGCCGCATCATGCTGGTGGCCCAGAAGGCCGCCGCCAAGGACGAGCCCTCGGTCGAGGACATGTTCGAGGTCGGCTGCGTCTCGACCATCCTGCAGATGCTCAAGCTGCCCGACGGCACGGTGAAGGTGCTGGTCGAAGGCCAGCAACGCGCGCGCGTCAATCGCATCGACGACGGCGAGACGCATTTCTCGGCCAACGTGACGCCCCTGGCGCTTGCCGAAGGCGGCGAAAAAGGCACCGAGGTCGAGGCGCTGCGCCGAGCCGTGATGCAGCAGTTCGACCAGTACGTCAAGCTGAACAAGAAGATCCCGCCCGAGATCCTCACCTCGATCTCGAGCATCGACGATCCGGGCCGCCTGGCGGACACCATCGCCGCGCACCTGCCGCTCAAGCTGGACAACAAGCAGGCCGTGCTGGACCTCGACGACGTCAAGGCACGGCTGGAAAACCTGTTCGGGCAGCTCGAGCGCGAAGTCGACATCCTGAACGTCGACAAGAAGATCCGCGGGCGCGTGAAGCGCCAGATGGAAAAGAACCAGCGCGACTTCTATCTGAACGAGCAGGTCAAGGCCATCCAGAAGGAGCTCGGCGAAGGCGAAGAAGGCGCGGACATCGAGGAGATCGAGAAGAAGATCAAGCTCGCCAAGATGTCCAAGGAAGGCCTGAAGAAGGCCGAGGGCGAGCTCAAGAAGCTCAAGCTCATGTCGCCCATGTCGGCCGAAGCCACCGTGGTGCGCAACTACATCGACGTGCTGATCGCCCTGCCGTGGAGCAAGAAGACCAAGATCAAGCACGACCTGGCCAATGCCGAAGCCGTGCTCAACGCGGACCACTACGGCCTGGAGAAGGTCAAGGACCGCATCCTGGAATATCTCGCGGTGCAGCAACGCGTGGACAAGGTCAAGGCGCCCATCCTGTGCCTCGTGGGCCCGCCGGGCGTCGGCAAGACCTCGCTGGGACAGTCGATCGCCAAGGCGACCGGCCGCAAGTACACGCGCATGGCGCTGGGCGGCATGCGTGACGAGGCCGAGATCCGCGGCCATCGCCGCACCTACATCGGCGCACTGCCGGGCAAGGTGCTGCAGGGCCTGAGCAAGATCGGCACGCGCAATCCGCTGTTCCTGCTCGACGAAATCGACAAGCTGGGCACGGACTTCCGTGGCGACCCCTCGAGCGCGCTGCTCGAAGTGCTCGATCCGGAGCAGAACCACACCTTCGGCGACCACTACGTGGAAGTCGACTTCGACTTGAGCGACGTGATGTTCGTCGCCACGTCGAACTCGATGAACATTCCGCCGGCGTTGCTGGACCGCATGGAAGTCATTCGCCTTTCGGGGTACACCGAGGACGAGAAGACCAACATCGCGATAAAGTACCTGCTGCCCAAGCAGCTGAAGAACAACGGCGTCAAGGAAGAAGAGCTGTTCGTCACCGAGGAGGCCGTGCGTGACATCGTGCGCTACTACACCCGTGAAGCGGGCGTGCGTTCGCTCGAGCGCGAGCTCTCCAAGATCTGCCGCAAGGTGGTGAAGGGCCTGCTGCTCAAGCAACTGACGCCCAAGGTCACGGTCGACGGTGCCAACCTCAACGAGTTCCTCGGCGTGCGCAAGTACAGCTTTGGCCTCGCCGAGAAGCAGAACCAGGTCGGCCAGGTGGTCGGCCTCGCATGGACGGAAGTCGGCGGCGACCTGCTGACGATCGAGGCGGTCACCATGCCCGGCAAGGGCGTGATCAGCCGCACCGGTTCGCTCGGCGACGTGATGAAGGAATCGGTCGAGGCCGCGCGCACCGTGGTGCGCAGCCGCTCGCGCCGCCTGGGCATCAAGGACGAGGTGTTCGAGAAGCGCGACATCCACATCCACGTGCCCGACGGCGCGACGCCCAAGGACGGCCCCAGCGCGGGCGCGGCGATGACGACGGCCTTCGTGTCGGCGCTCACGGGCATTCCCGTGCGCAGCGACGTCGCAATGACCGGCGAAATCACGCTGCGCGGCGAGGTGACGGCCATCGGCGGCCTGAAGGAAAAGCTGCTGGCCGCATTGCGCGGCGGCATCAAGACCGTGCTGATTCCCGAAGAGAACGCCAAGGACCTGCAGGACATTCCCGAGAACGTGAAGAACGGCCTCGAGATCGTGCCTGTGAAGTGGATCGACAAGGTGCTCGAGATTGCGCTCGAGAAGATGCCTGTGCCGTTGTCCGACGAAGAGGTGGCCGCATCGGCCGCGGCGGTGGCCGAGTTGGCCAAGCAGCGCGCGGGTGCGCCGGCTTCAGAGGGCTCGGTCAAGCACTGATCGGTGGCGAAAGTTTGGGAGCCTCGAAATATTGGTATATAATTCGAGGCTCGAAACGCGGGAATAGCTCAGTTGGTAGAGCGCAACCTTGCCAAGGTTGAGGTCGAGAGTTCGAGACTCTTTTCCCGCTCCAGTTTTGAAAAAGGGAAGCGTCAGCTTCCCTTTTTTTCGCAGGTTCGATTTCGTATTTCTGCGTGGCGCGATAGCAAAGCGGTTATGCAACGGATTGCAAATCCGTCTAGCCCGGTTCGACTCCGGGTCGCGCCTCCACCAATTCCCCTGTTAAATCAACAGGTTAGATGCCTCGGACCTTCCTGGGCATTTTTGTTTCCGGCCTCGTTTCAGTTCGTTTTGGGTTCATTGCTACCCGAATTAAGCTCGTCTGCTACCCACGAACGGACTGTTTTGTCCGTCGAAGCCAGTACGATGCGCGCTCCCACCGGAGCCCGATTTGTCCTCTGTCCAGAAGCGCGGCAACAAGTACCAGTTGCGCGTCAAGCACCACCTCCTCGAGAAGCCGTTCTTTCATACCTTCGACGACGAGGTGGAGGCGAACAACTACGCCACGATCCTCGACGGCTGGCTCGAGCGCGGCGTCGTACCGCTGGAGCTGCTCGAGGCGACGCAGGGGCCGGCGCCGAAGTCGCCACTGCTGCTCGAGGTGATGCGCAACTACGAGAACGACCCGAACACACGGGTCGCGTCGAGTGAGCGGCCGACGCTTGCGCTGCTGGCCAGCGAGCTGCCTGGCGTGCGCATGTCGGGCATCACGTTCCAGCGGGTCAACCAGCTGATCGAGGGGTACAAGACCCGAGAGAAGAAGATGACGCCAGGAACGATCAGGAAGCGCGTGGGCGCGCTTTCGAAGGTGGTGGCGTGGTACCACCGCACCACGACGAAAGAAGGGCAGCAGCCGCCCGTGAACGTCGTGACGCTGCTGCCCCGCGGCTACAGCCAGTACGCTGATGGCTCAGTTCGGGACATTGCGCGCGACGTGCGCATGTCGGCCGACGACGAAGCTGCGGTGCGCGCGGCTCTCGCCGGCGTAAAGCGGCCTGACAAAGAGCGCCCCTGGGGCGACGATCCCGCCTTTGAGCTGCTGTTCTCGCTGATCATCGACACGGGGCTGCGACTTCGCGAGGCCTACCGGCTGCGCGTCGACCAGCTGGACGCCGGCCGCGGGCTGCTGAGAATTGAAGGCAGCAAGGGCCACCATGGCGCAGCCAAGCCTAGGACGGTGCCCCTGAAGCGCGAGCTGCGCGTGAAGCTGATCGCCTGGTGCGAGGGGCGCACCGGGCTGATCTTTCCCTTCTGGGACGGCACGCCGGCGGACCTGACCAAATGCACGTCGAGATTGTCCGCGCGCTTCATGTCTTTGTTCGCATATGCGGTGGTGTCGAACTTCACCGAGCACGACCTGCGTCACGAGGCCTGCTGCCGCTGGATGACGCTCAGAGGCGATCGCGGCTGGATCTTCAACGAGATCGAGATCTGCAAGATCATGGGCTGGACTGACACCAAGATGATGCTGCGCTACGCGTCGTTGCGCGGCGAGGATCTCGCGGACCGCTTGTTGTGAGTCTTTCAGCCCCCAACTTGACAACGTGGTTCGCGCCGATGGAACTCGCTACATTAGCAGTCTGAACAAAGGGGAACGATGGTCAAGGACAATCGACAGCAGGCACAAGATACGGGCATGAAGGGCGAAGGCCTTCGCGTGCCGTTTAAGGTGCAGCATTCTGTTAGTCAGAACGGAATCACGAATACGACTGGTCAGGTCGGAATCGAGCGTACCGATGCGCCTGATCGGCGCTTTGTTGCCGATTGTCTTGAGATTCGAGATCATCCCGCTGGATTTGCGCAGTTGTTGTTTGGGCAAACCCAAGTCGATGGGAAGTCTTTGAGAGCATTGCTAGATCTCAGATTTCCCAAGCAAAGCATGGATGGAGTGGCGGCCACATTTCAAAGATATAAATTTGAATCGCCGCCTGTTTCTGACATTGATGAATACTCTCGCTTATTTGATGCTGAGCCGGCTCAGACAATTGCACTTGAGGCGAACCTGATGCGAATGAATGCATCAAGGCATTCATCCGTCATGGACTTCTATTACGCATCTGGGTTTGGAACTGCGCAAGCAATAGCCGGCGCTCATATTTATGTAATTCCAGTTGTGCGTGTTCAGTTGCCGTTCGATCTTGCTCATTTGCTCGGGCGAGAAGTGCAAAAAAAGTTTGGATTGAAGGGCAATCCAGATGAGGTGCAGCCGTGAATGCAATGACGTTCGACGGTTTTGACGATACCAATATTGCCTCTTGGATTTGGAGCGATTTCCTTGGATCTGGCATTGAGGAAAAGCGCAAACCCCAAGCTCGGCAGCGTCTCAAATCCACTACTCAGCCGTCCGGTTTCGATCTCAAGAGCTTTATTGCTCGCGGCCTACGCAATACCTTGGGCAAGCTTGCAGGGAACCGCGATCTGTTGGCCCAGTCCATTGACCTTTCCAGTCAAAAGTCTCCTGGAACGGGGTCACTTAGCTTTGATATTGCATCCGTTGGGCCATCAGAAACGACCGTAGCGGGTGCTCCCGTCGCTGGCGGCCGCATTGGGTCGCTAAACCTGTCCAGCCTGCTTGCACCCGAAACGCGCGCGGCTCTTGGAAATTCTGGGCAGGCCCGATTGGCATCGTTCTCGCGGCTTGCTCCCGGTTGGGACGATGGCGCCGGGGAGTCGCTCAACCTCGATTCGTTGCAACAACTTGATAGATTTTTCTCTGCTTCAAAACTGTCGCCAAACAGCTTGGGAATTTTCATGTCCCAAGATGGAAAGTTGATAATTAATTGGCCGGGCCCTGAAGAAATGTTGATTGAGTTGGAGTTTTCTAATTCCGAAATTTCTGCATTTTTTGAGGCTGATGGCAATACTCTGGTTGGAGAGGTTGGCGACAATCGCTTCTTGGAAAAAATAAAAAACAAGTTTCAATGAGCATCGCCGGAGAGGAGAGACTGGTGCGTGCACTTCACGCACCATTCTGGGATGAGGACCTGCAACGCGGAACGAAAAGCGCATTTCAGCAGCTTCAGGTTTCGCTGAGCCGACTGGCGATCCTTTCATATGACCAGATCGTCGACGCCTTTGTGGCAGATTTGAATCGCCCAGCTTCGGATACCGCGTCGGAGCGCAAGGTCAGCGGTACTGCAACCATTGAGGTCGACACTGTGCTGCGTCTGTGCGCTGATTCTAAAAAGGCGCAGGTTGAGTTTCGAGCCGACCCAGTCGCAGGATCGTCGGTGCGGCGCGCGAACCCCTCGCATGCGCTGATGCTGACTTTCGACCCCGAAGGTGCAGTGAAGAAGCTCCCTGATGCTGTCGCACTGTTGATCATGAAGTCGGCGGCCATCCGGACTCTGTAGCGACATGACGCCGCAATCCGTTGTCAGTGCGGATCAGAATTCACTGACCAACGATCGCGCCTTCGACCAAGATGATGCTGCGCTACGCGTCGTTGCGAGGCGAGGACCTCGCTGATCGGCTGCTTTAGTGGCTTGCCGTGCTCTGCGGTGAGCCGGAGTGCGGCGGCACCTCGCCGAGGTCCCAGTTCACCGCGTAAGCCGACTGCAGAATTCGAAGTCTGTTCGCAACATTGGCGAACGCAGCCTTGACCGCGGCAGGGTTGGCATCAGGGTAGTTCTCGGGCGGGCGTAGCGCGGTCCTCAGCCGCTCAGCTGCAGCCTCCCAAGCCATGAGCGCCACGGCTTGTTCGGTGTCTTTTTTGCTCGCAGAAGTCATGGGCGGAAATGATATCTTTCCGCTCGGTTTCTGCAATGTCATTTGCCAAGCGACGGCAGGGGCGGCAACGCGGGCGGCGCCCGGCGCTTTGCACCAAGTTTGATGATGCCCTCCGGCCGTGTAGGGATCGGCCTGGCCAGCGCCATCTCATTCAGGCGTTGCATCAGCGCCTGGCGCGGGAAGAGCCAGCTGCGACCGATTTTCACGCCTGGCAATTCGTGATTGCGGGCTTTCTCTTCTACGGTCGACGGCTCGCAATCGAGCATGCTGGCCACCTCGTCCTTGCTGAGAATGTCGTCGCTAGCACTCATGCAAGTTCTCCTTGATGCTGGTCGACGTCGATCACGCGCCCGGCTGGCGCGCTGCGTGTCTGCGCGATCGCCTTGTCGCGTGCCCGCGAGAACTCGGCGAAGCTCAGGCTCTTCACCTGGTGGTCGTGCAGGTCGACCAGCAGATCCAGCAGGTCACGCTCTTCGTAGTACAGCGCTGGCGGCCGCCAGTCGCCGGACGACCTGGCTCGCTTGCCGATCTCCTGCAGGGCGAGGTCGATGCTGCGAAGGTGCCCGGCCAGGCCGCGCACGACTCCTTCTGTCTCGATGGCGTCACCGATGTTCACGGCCGTGACGGCGAGCGACCATTCGAGCTCGTTGGCCACGCCTTGGCGCAGAGCCGCAACGGCGCTACGCAGCGGACTCAGGACCACGTCGAGCTCGGCCGTGGTGAGCCGTGCCGCCCGGGATTGGGCAATGGCGACCAGGTTGACGGCGATCGGACGCTTGCGCCGGGAAGGGCGGCCGTGCGTCATGGTTGCTCCTCGAGCAGTTCCAGCACGTCGGCCTCGAGCTCGACCAGCTTGGGCGCTTTCTTCGGCCTGGCTAGGTTGACGACCCATTGCGTGGTGCCGTCGACGGGTTCTTTGACCCTGCCCTCCTTGCCGTGGTGTTCGGACGCATAGCCGCTGGCGGCGGCACGCACCCGCACGCGATCGCCGCTCTTCAGCGTTGCCTTCGCCGGCCCGGCTTGGTGCGAACCATCGCGTGGGAACGGCCACAGTGCGGCCGCGATCACCTGCACGGAGTTGAAGGGCATCGGGACTTCGACCTGGTCGACGTCGAAAAGAACCGACGCCTTCCCGCTCGCCCGGACCTTCATCACGACCCCCTGCTGCTCGAAGCGGTCATCGTCCGGATCCGAGACCGACACCCGGTCGCTCACCTGTGGAAGAGGCTTCTCCTGGGCGCTGTCCCGCCCCCCTGCTGGCCCAGCATCGAGCTCCTGCAGCGCGGCAGCGATGCTCGCTGCTGCTTCTTCCTTCGACGTCTTGCCTTTGCGCGCCGGCGCCGCAGGCTTCGACTTCGATTTTTCTCCCTTCGCACTTCCCTCCGGCTGCGCAGCCAGTTCGGCGTCGGCGGGAGCTTTAGGCGCGCGCTCGGCGCGGATCTGCTCTTGCACCTCGGCCTTGATCGCGTCGATGCTGATGCCCAGGAGGCCCGCCAGCTCGTCGATCATCAAGGCGGAGTCATCGAGCACCCATTCGTCGTCGATCCAGGTCCGCTGTGCGATCCGGTCGCTGAACAGCATTGCAAGGATGACCCTCACTCCGACATCAGTGTCATCGCAGGCGCGGATGGTCGATGCCAGAAGCTCGTCGTCATAGTCGGCCAGGCCCAGCGCGTCGACGCAGTCACCATCGCTGCAACGCTGCTCGGTGCCTGAGAGTTCCAGCAGCAGCCGGCGCATCATGTTCGCCGTCATGGCTGACACCTCACCTGCCTCAATGCGGGGCTGAATCTCCGCCACAGCAGCGGCTCGCCAACGTTTCTGATATTCGAGCGCTAAGTTTTGACGCTCCTGTTTGGCCTCGTACTCCGAGTCCTGTTTGCGCTCTTTCGGAGACTGGGTCTTCTGCCGGGCTCGCGCCTTCGCGTTGCCCGCGAACATCTCGGGGATCACTTCGATCAGTTCGCCGGACTCCGGGGCCACCAGGAGCGCTACCTTCTTCATTTCCTTTGGTGACAGCAGTTCGCGAAGCGGTACGCCGCCCGGCGTGGCACAGTTATCGAGCGACGTGTAGCCCTGCAGATAGTTTGATGTTCCGTGAGGCATGACTTCCTTGGCCTCGCGCCCCTCGATCACCTCCATGCCCTTCGCTTTGGCGATCGCGACGAGGGCGGTCGAATGCGCTTCCTCTTTGTCGTGGAAGCACTTCGGATCAGTGCAGACGTCTGGACCGTCGACATCGGCGAACAAGTCCGGATTGGCGCCGGTGCGTTTCGAGCAGCTCTTGCAGTCGCCGGCAGACGGCACCAGGCCCGCGTCGACGATAGAGAAGCGAGCGGCTGACAGCTTGAGCATCACGTTCTGCTGCACCCAGGTCTGCAGCGCGCGGTAGCTCAGTCGCGGCGAGCCCTGGTGGTCCTTCTCGGTTGCGGCCTCAAGCGCCTTGATCTGCAGCTTCTCGTCGGGAATCCGAGCGATGAGCAGGGCCTTGCTGCCGTCGATGTCGCCAGCACGAAGAGCCTCGCGCGGGGCGCTGGTCAGGTCGAGCAGCTTCATGCGGCCGTAGACGTAGCTGCGGCTCTTGCCGATCCGCTCGCCCACGAGCTCCTTCGCGATGCTCGTCTCTTCGCACAGTCGCTGATAACCCTCGGCTTCCTCGAGTTCGGTCAGATCGTCGCGCTGCAGGTTCTCGACGATCTGAATTTCGAGCACCTCCTGATCGCTCAGGGTGCGGATCATCGCGGGGATCGTCGTCCGTCCCGCGGCCTTGCTGGCCCGGTACCGGCGTTCGCCGGACACAATCTCGTGCGTAGGCAGCGGCATGCCGTCACCGCGGTTGCGGAACGTGTCGTCGAGCCGGTTCGCCGGCAGCGGCCGCACGAGGATGGGCTGGTGCACACCGCTGGCAATGATGCTGTCGGCCAGGTCGACCATCTTCGCTTCGTTGAAGGTCTTGCGCGGATTGGTCAGACTGGGCGTGATCAACGCCAGCTCGAGCATCGCGAACGCCTCGTCGGCCTTCTTCAGCGTGGGCGCAGCTTCGTCGGCTTGCGCGTGGCCATCGGCCGCATCGAATTCTTTGAGGGACATGAGAACTCCAGCGGCTCAGGCCGCGTCGGTGAGCCGAGGCGGCTCGGTGAGTGGGGGGAAGGGGTAGGCGCCATCGCAGTCCGCGAACTGCTTGCGCAGCTGCATGACGGCGAGATAGCCGAGCAGCAGGCCAAGTTCGGCCTCGCGCAGGCTGAGTGCGTAGAGCGCGTTCAATTGGTCGGGGGTGAACTCGCTCGATGCGGCCGCGTCAGGATGCAGGTCTTGACCAGGTGGGCGGAAGCCGAGCTCTTCCGGAAGCGCGCGAAGGAACGCCGAGATTTCCGTGGTCTCGTCTTTGGTCAGCGCGGTGACGCCGTCGAGCTGGATGGGCCAAAAGTGGCGGTTCCCGAGCGCCGGACGAAGAAAGTTCGGGTCACCGCCCATCGTCTGGATGATGTTCATCCCCTCCGGCTCGCGGATCCTCTTGGGCGCAGGCGTGTTGCCAGCAGCAGCTGGCGGATGCCAGCCGGGAAGCGAGAAACCCGTGTAGCCGTCGACGACCTGGCGCACCAGCACGCCATGCTTCAGGATCGGTTTGAAGGCCGCGGTGATCGCGCTGCGCTTGATATCGAAACGCTCGCAGATCTCGGCATGCGAGATGAATCCGCCCATGGCCCTCAGATAGTCCAGCACCTTCGCCGGCGTGCTGCCCGCATGCGGCCGGTATTCGCCGCGGGGGTGATGCACGGTCGGGAACTCTCGTGTCATCGTGCGCGGGTCATCGACGTTGTTCCGAGGGCTGACCTGGAGCGGCTGCGGGGCAATCTCGCGGGCCACGTAGGGGCGAGCCTCAACTTGGTCGCCTGGCAGCCGTTGGCGGCCGTTCTGCAGGCTCGGCAGGGCTAACGCGTCGTAGGCCCCCGGGCGGTTGCATCGGGTCAGCAGCTCGGCGCCCGTGTACACGCTCGGTGCGACCGGTCGACGTGGAGTGGCCACCGTGCAGACGATGGGCTCGGCCGCGGCAGCCGCCTGGTCGTGCGCGGCTTGGAGTGGTGACGTCACAGGCACCCCGCTTTCTCGTAGGCCAAGTGCACGGCACGCATGGCACGTGCGTCCTCCAAAGCGTTGTGGGGCACCAGCGACTCGGCGTCGAGATCTCGACGCACTTCCATCGTCAGCGGCGGTGTGTCGATGCGCGTGCCTGGCCCGGTGATGAGCACGCGGCTGAACTGCGCGATGTCTTCGGGCCAGTCGGCGACGATGTGCACCTTGTCGTAGTCCGCCAGCCACTGGGCCAGCGCGAACTGGATGCGGTGCAGCGACCAGAAGTTGCTCGGGTGCTTCAGCGCCGGCTGCGTGGCGATGGGTTCAGGGCGATAGAGCCCGAGGACTGGCAGCACGTGCTCGGCGACCCATGCGGCAGGAGACGGGCAGGGCATGTAGCGGTAGAAAGACCGGCCCTGCTCGTCGACGAGCGCGAGCGAGATCAGTTCCCCCTCGAACCCGTTGAACTCGGTGTCGATCCAGATCCTCATGCTGGCACCGTGACGGTTGCGCCTGGGATGCCGCTTTCGAGCGAGAGAAACTCGCCAAGCACCAGCTGCTGCAGGTGGCGGATGTCGTGGCTGTTGTTGAGGATCAGATCGGGCGAGAACTCGCTCCCGTCCGTTGCGCTGGAGTGAGAGCCCTCGGTCGTCGTCGCGCCGTCGATGCCTGGGCGCTTGACCTGCCAGATCCGGCCGTCAAGGGCCCGCACTGTTTCGGCCTCGTTCCGGTAGCGGCAGTCCGTGATGACGAAGCGACAAACGCCGTCGCGCATGTCGTCGAGCACGCGTTGCATGAGCTGGCGTGACCAGTAGTGTTCGTGCTGCCGGCGGCGGTATTCGGTTCCCCACCATTGCAGGATCTGGCGGGGCGAGCGCGGCTGGTCGAGCCACTCGGCCGCGATCTGCCCCTCGCCGTCCCGGGGAAGGTTGCCGGTCGCCAGGGCGACGGCACCCAGGAAACCGAGCGGTGCCTTGCGCATGGCCAGCGCCGTCATGGGATGGCCCTTCGTGGTCGGATGCGTGAGGTAGCTGAGCTCGACGTTGAAGCCGTTGGAGACCTCGGCGCGCAGCGCGTCGGCGAAGGCGAGTTTGCGAAAGCCCAGGTGCTCGACGAGCAGGTCGGCGACGGTGTCTTTGCCAGTGCTGGCGTAGCCCGTCATCGCGACGACGATTCTTTTCATGGGAGTGCCTCAAACAGAAGTGGGCTCCGCGACCTCGACGTGCGGCAGGATCGTCCGCATGCCCTTGAGGCGCGTGTGCAAGGTGATGGGGACGCCCTTTTTCAGGGTCGCGGCTTTCGCCTGTGCGGCCTCGCGGCCGTTCTCGGGGTAGACCTGCTCTGCGTGGTAGGTGCGGCCGTCGCCCTGGTGGACCGGCGTTACCTCGAGACACAACACGGGTCGCACATGCGTGCCATCGCCTACCGGCTTGACCCGAACCTGTGCGGCGGCGGCCATGGTCCCGTGAAGCTCGTAGAGCTTTCCCTTGTGCAAGCGCAGCGCGTCGCACTGGTCGGCGAACATGTCCGGCTCCGTGGCTGGTGCAGACGTCTGTACGGTCGCGGTGCTCATGGCTTTGGTCCTCCCTGGAATGCAAGGGCGATCAAGATCACGAGCACAACGGCAGCGCACAGCAGCGCGAATCCCCGGCCAAGGGCGTGCAGCATCCAGTCGAAGGGCGTGCCGCTTGCGTCGCCTTCCTGGTCGATGCCTAGCCCGGCACGGGTGCGTTGCCTGAGTTGCTTGGAGCGTTGCACCAAGCCGTCGAAGTCTGATTGCGAGAGATCGGGCTTCATGGCGAGCCTCCGAAGGTGTGCGCGATCGCGGGCAGGAACACGAACAGCAGGAACATCAGGGCGTAGAACCCAACGCGAAGAAGCGCGCTCATGACGGGCGCCCCTCTGTCTCGAATTTGATGTGCGCCGGCGACATCGGCTCGCTTGCGGATGCCGCACCGGTTGGCTGCTCCTGGAACTGGAGACAGGCCAGGGAGAGCGCGAGCTGGCCGAGCCCGGGCATGAGGAGCTCGCCCTTGAGGATCGTCTCGCGGATCGTGGACGCCAGCGCGTAAACGGCCGGGCGGTCCGAGTCAGCCACCTCCGCCATCGCTGCCAGCACCTGAGCGCTGAGCTCAGTAGTGAGCGCCTGGTCTTGCCCGCCGCTCATGACAGCATCCTCAGCGAATAGTTCGCCTGCTGGATGGCCTCGTCGACGGACCCTGCGAACTGGTCTCCGTAGCCGGCCACTTCGCCGGCGGCATTGGCTGCCTTCAGCAGTTCAATCGCGGCATGCAGGTGCCGTTCGACGGCTTGTTCGGCGACCGAGCGGGCGGGTGCGCTGCGGGCCGCGCGCATAGCAACCAGCTGGCGATCGATGACTTCGGTCATGGCGATGCTGCTCATGCCGGGACCTCGACCAGGTTGCCAAAGTCGTCCATGACCGCCGAGCCCGATGTCCACCATTTGTGTCCGTCGTCGTCGATCCGTGTCGTGGACCAAAACCAACGACCTGCGTTGGCGCCCCGTCCATGGCGCGAGAGCGCAAACGCGTGGCTACCGTCAGCATTGCGCCCGCCTGTCGCCCAGTCGGCGGTGTCGAAGAAGCGCACCGGCGTCGGCGCAGGTGCGTGCAGCGTGATCAGGGCGCTCTGCTGGGCGGCTCGCAGTTGAACGAGCAGCGGCGTGACGCATTGTTCAGGATCGTCCTCGAAGCCCTCGAGGAAACCGACACACCTGGCGAGCAAGTTGCTGATCGCCTGCGGTGCCGCCGCTGCGGCGGGGAAGGGTATGACCATTTCGGGCCTCCGTCGTTGTGACGGCCCGAATACTAGCAAAAAGATAGATTAAAGCAAGCGAAACGCTAGATCATTCGGCCAAGGCGCTTGATGGCTGACCTAGAAGCGGTCTCACAGCGGTAGTTCGAAGGCGATCGAATTGCCGAGCGCGCGCGAAGACCCGTCAGGCCGGGTGCGGACTGAGTTGGGCGAGAGCACCGTCAAAGCGTAGCCCTGCCGAGGCACCTCGAAAACGATTTCTTTTCGTGTTGGCGTCTTGGGGTTGAGGCCTTGGCCTGGCTGAAGACGTCCCGCTCTTGCCATGTTGACGGAGATCGTGTGAGCCATGCTCGGCTCGTAGAGCGCGCCGCTCGAGTCGACGAGGCGGTAGATTGGCTGGAAAGTGGGCGAGAGAGGGGATTTCCCTTGATTTGTCTCTATAACGTCGACGACCACGAAGTTGTCCCCCGCTCGTGTCTCTTGCCCGAGCCAGTTTGTAAATTGCGCGGCATTGCGAGCAGACCGGACCTCGATCTCGAGGCCCTCAAAGACAACAGGTGTGCCAAGGCTGAAAAGCTGAAGCTGCGGCGCCTGCCCGGGGGGTACGGCGCACGCACTGAGCGCAGCGACCAGAGCTGCCGCAAATGTTGCCCGCGTAAGCAAATTCGTCATGTCACCTCTCATTCCGGCGGTGAACCGCCACCATCGATACAGCCTTTGCTCTTGGCTGCGGCATTCGAAGTCCGTGCGATTCTAGGAAACTGGTAGATGCGAGCGGGCCCGCTAGGCTCTACCGGATCCCACTCGCGGGCTCGGAATGGGATGACCCTTGCTCCCCCGAGAGCGCCGTTTCTATGTCGGCTATAAGGTGGCTATATCGGTTGGGCTCCCTCAGGTAAAGCCTCAACAGATCGAACAGCTCCTGACGTCGCGGGGCGTTCACACTTTGGACCGCGGCATGAAAAGCCGCCAGCGACTCCCGCAGAGTGGGGGGCGCGGAAGGCGACGTCAGTTTGTTGCCGACGGGCTGGCTCGCCCAACCAGGTGGCAAGCCTTTGCCATACACCCGTTCGAGCTGGATGATCGTTGGCGCGCCAGGGTACTTTTTCCCAGATTTGCTCTTGTAAAACTGGTAGACCGTCTCTTCATTCATTTCCAGACGGCGAGCTACTTCACGGTAGCCCGCACGTTCATCACCGCGCTCGCTTTCGATTGCAGCGTGCACGATTGCCTTGAAATGGGCGAGCCAGTTGTCTCGAAAGTCCATGACGGTATTCAAGCAAAAAGCTAGACGCATAAACTAGCGATGTGCTTTACTTGATCTAGCGAACCACTAGAATCAACCGCATGGCACTTCCTATTTATTCGCCTGAGCACCGCCGCGAAGTCGCGATAGCGCTTGGAATCGACGAACAGTACCTTTACCAGGTTCTGAAGGGGTTGCGAATTGCTCGCCCTGGCTTGGCGCGTCGCATCCACGCAATCGACGCGGCCGCAAGACTGCAGGACCTGCGCCCGGATGACTGGCATGAGATCTGGCCGGATCTCTCTGTGCCGTCGTGCTCTGGAACTGAAACCCCGTTGGGGCAGGGCGCCTGAGATGCCTTTCAGCGCTTCGGAAAAGCAAGCCACCCGTCCAGGTCGTCGGCGTCCGGTCGCTCGATCCACACCAACTGCATGCGGCTTTGGACTTCCGGGCTCGCCCACGTCGGCAAGGGATACCAGTCTGGCAGCCCCTTCGCGTGTTCCACGGGATCGAACGCCACGACTTTGTTTGTGTGGGCCAGCGCGTACTCGACCAACTTCTTCGAAGCCTCCGCCACGACCAGACGGTGATTGCTTGTGTAAGCCGCTGCGCGCCCGGTTTGCGGGTCCAGCAGCACAGAGTGCGCCAATTTCGCCTTTTCCAAATAAGAGAGTTCGTCCATGACCAAGTTCTTTCACGTAGTTGGGGGGCAGGGCAGCGGAAAGTCCGGCCTGATTCTCGCCGTGGCCAAACAGCTCGAGCAGCGCGGCATACGCTGTGCTGGCCAGGACCCCGACGTCTTCACCAGCCGCCGTGAAGCAGTGTCTCAGCAGCCCAGTGCTGACGTTTACTTCATCGAGCATCCGCGTGACGAAGATCTGGATGCTCTGCCAGGCGACACGGTTATTCGGATCTCGGTGCAGGGGGCCTGAGATGCGTAGCGCCCACACCCAACGCTTGCGCGTATGCGCATCCATGAATGCATTGTGGTTCGACCTGGGGTCGATCAAGCGGGACCAGACCATCCCGCTCAACCCGCCACCGAAGGAGTCGAACCTCAGAGGTGATTTGAGTTCGCCGCACACCCGCCCGTTCAGGGTGGAGAAGTCCGTGAGTTGCAGCCTTATTGCATCGGTCCCTGATCCTCGTCGTTCAACAGAGGTGGAAGCCTCTTTGCCAAATCTTGCGCAAGATGCCGCGGAAGTTGCCACGACAGCAGCCCCAACGCAGGGTGATACAGGCTCAGGGCCAAGTCCCCGGCGAGATCGACGCCAGCGAAGTACGACGAGGCCTGGATCGCCTGCAGATCCCTCCCCGTCGGCTCCTGACTCGGTGGTGGCTGCATCGCCGACCGCTGCAGAAGAAGACCGCTTAGAAGCTGATCCAGCAGCTGAGTCGGAGCGTGCTCCGTTCGCTCGGAGGTGCGCATGATGACGGTGCCGTCTTCGTTCAGCGCCGCAGTGAATAGTTGCTTCATTTCGTCCGCCCGTCGCCGGGTCCGTGTTGGGGTACATGGACTCTACCCGGCGGTGTGGCGGGCACCCGGTTCCCTCTGCCGCCGACCAATCCGGCGCGCCGACTCTTTCCATTTCTCCTCCTCCCTCGCCACGCACGGGCAGGTGCGCGGTATTGGGTGCGTCGGGGCGGCGGGGACTTTTCTTTGTGCTGCGGTTCATGGCCGCAAGTCTCTTTTTTTTGCCCATTTTTGAGATGGCAACAGACGGTAATTTGAAATGTCATCTATTGCGCATGCCAATCTGAGCCTGTCGATCGACCACGCTTTACCTGAGCACTGGCCGAGCCTGAGGGCCTACATAGCGTTCCGTGTGCAGGAGCAACGCCTCAACGCGTCGGCCCTTGCCGGCAAGATGGACCTCAGCCCTTCGGTCCTCTCGCGCAAGCTCAACCAGCCCGAAGGCGACACGCAGCGTCTGAACTGCGACGACCTGGAGGCTTACATCAAGTCGACCGGTGACATCGCGTCCGTCATGTCGTACCTGGCCGCCAAGTTCCTGGAGTCGCCGGAGGCTCGCCAGACCCGGGCGCTTGAGCGCGTCGAATCGCTGTCCTCCGAACTGTCCATTGCCCTTGGCCACTTGAAGGCCAGCAAATGACGCTTGGGTCCAGCGTTGACCAGGCGCAGCGGGCTGCGACCTGGATGGTTAAGCACGCCCCCCATCACGAATGAGCGAGGCACCCGTGTTCCCGATTGTGGAGCCGCCGACCTGGGACGAGATCCCGGCGTCGCTTGCTTCGCGCCAGCAGTGGGTGCTGTGGAAATTCGAGCACAAAGAGGGCGCGAAGAAGCCCGTGAAGATGCCGTACTACGTCCAGGGCGGGCGCAGAGCAGGCGTGCAGGGCGATGATCGCGACCGCATGCGGCTGGCGACCCTTCAGATCGCTCGACGGGTCTACGAGCGCGGCCAGTATCACGGTGTGGGGTTCGCCTTCCTTCCCGGCGACGGGTTGATCGGCGTCGACCTGGACGGGCAGCGGGAGCCCGACGGCTCTTGGTCGGAACGCTGCCTGAAGATCGTCGCGGGCTGCGACAGCTATACAGAGATCTCGGTCAGCGGCAACGGCGTGCACTCCATCGTGGAAGGGCACACCAGCACCAACAAAAGCAACGACATCGGTGTCGAAGTCTTTTGCGAGAGCCAGTATTTCATTTTCACGGGCAATCGCTTCCCGAACACGCCCGCTGATGTTCGCCTGGTCGACGAGGTGGTGTTGCGACGTCTGCACAAGACCATCGACGACGCGAAAGAGGCCGCCCAGGCGGCAAAGCGTCCAGCACCCGCGCCGGCGCGAGCTCCTGCTCCCGCGCCGCCAGGCGGGCAGGGGGGCGATGATTTCCAGCGCGTGAAAGAGGCTGCCATGCAGAACCTCGGCGCCTGGGTGCCGAAGCTGTTCGGCGGGCGCGAGCAGCCGCACAACTTCCCAAGCGGGGCCGGCTTCCGGGTCACATCGAAAGCGCTTGGTCGCGACTTGCAGGAGGATCTGTCGATCTCTCCCGAAGGCATCGTCGACTTCGGCGTGGCCGACATGGGCGACGCGAAGCAAGGGGCTCGCACGCCCATCGACTTGGTGATGGAATGGGGGACGGCGCCGAAGCCCGCCGACGCATTGAAATGGCTCGCTCCCCTCGTGGGTGTGGAACTCACCAAGCCAGCGCGGAGCAAGAAAAATCGCGACGCTCCGGCTCCCGCTGGGGGGCAGGGTGGCGGCGGAGGGGGCGGCGAGCCGCCTCCCAGCGATCCCGACGATCCGGGCGAGCAGTTCGATCGCGGCCGCGTGCTCGACATGCTCGTGAAGGGCAAGGGCGGCCGCCCAGAGGACTGCCGCGAGAACGTCCTGTACTGCGTGCTCGAGGATCCGACCCTCAAAGGCCTGATCAAGAAAAACGACTTCAGCCAGCTGCTCGAGCGCACCAAGGATGCCCCGTGGGGCAGGCCGGCCGGGGAGTGGGACGAAGAGGACGACCTCATGCTCGGGGAGTACCTGCTGCGGACCTACCGCCTCGGCATCAAGGGCAAGGGCACCTTGCGCGACGGCGTGCTGATGGCTGCCCGGCTGAGCAAGTACAACCCGATCCACGACTGGATCAACGCCGAGCCCTGGGACCAGATTCCCCGGATCGAACACTGGCTCGTCGACGTCTACGGCGTCGAGGACCGGCCCTACACCAGGCTCATCGGCAAGTGCTTCATGATGGGCTTGGTCAAGCGTGCGATGCAGCCCGGCTGCAAGTTCGACTACATGCTCATCCTCAAGGGCGAGCAGGGCCTGTCGAAGTCGACGGCCTTCCGGGCGCTGGCGTTCCCGTACTTCACCGACAACGCGATCCGCGTGGGCGACAAGGACAGCCTGATGGCGATGCAGCTGGCCTGGATCGTCGAGTCGGCCGAGCTCGAGTCGCTCAACAAGTCCGAGACCACGCTGATCAAGCAGTTCCTTTCCGCGCAGGAGGACTGGTACCGGCCGCCATACGGTGGGCAGATGCGCAAGCAGCCGCGGCATTCCGTGAACGTCGGCACGACCAACGCCGACACGTTCCTGAAAGATGCGACCGGCGACCGTCGCTTCTGGCCGCTGGAGGTCCACACCGTCAACGTCGACGCCTTGATCGCCATGCGCTCGCAGCTGCTGGCCGAGGCCCTGCACCGCATCAATGCCGGCGAGCGCTATTGGCCCACTCGGGAGGAAGAGCGCGAGCTGGTGTTCCCCGAGCAAGAGCCGTTCAAACGCGTGGACGAATGGGAGAACGTGCTCGACGAGTATGTCAACGACATCAGCCGGCCCAACATAAACGAAATGGCCCGGGCGGACCGCGACTTCTTCCCCAGCACCGAGATCTACGACAAGGCGCTGAGCATCAAGGCCGACCGTATCGACGGCAATGGCCAGATGGACACCCGCATCGTCAACTGCATGAAGGCACTGGGCTTCGAGAAGCACAGGGAGACCACAGGCAAGCGCAGGCGCGGCTATCGACGCCTGTCCCGACCGGAGGCCGCCGCGCCGCCGCCCAGGCCCAGCGACGGGGCTCCATCTTTCGACGACGAGGACGACAATGACCTGCCGTTCTGACGTCAACATTGCGCGCCTGGCTGGATGCCACGCGGGTTGGTCTCGCCCCAGCGGAGCAGGCGTCTACGCGTCTGCCTCGCCGGTCCTGACGCCACCGCCGTCCAGCCCGTCCACCCTACGTCCACCCGGGGGTGGACGGCGCAAGTTGTTGATTTTGCTGGGGAAATACCCAGTACGTCCACCCGTCCACCCCTTCCGGGGTTTTCGCTTCACACACAGGCGCAGGCGCACACACAGGCGGGCGTGTGTGCGCGCGCGTGCACGTGCGCAGCTCACCCACACACCTTGGTCGAGTTGGACGGCTGGACGGATCCAGCAGCCATGCGGGTTTGCGCCGTCCACCCCTCGTCCAGCCCAGACCGCCATCGGGAGACCAGCACCATGAATCAGCCAGCCAAGAAGGTCGGCATGCGCGAGAGCATGCCGATGACAGCGCAGTGGATCTCGCGCATGCGCCTCGACTGGGGCCGTGAGCACGTCGATGCGTGCCTGCGCCGCGGCATGAAAGAGCCCGGCTTCTTCTATGCCATGGAGGCAGGGCGGTTCGCGGGCACGCCGTTCCCGCCATCGCACCCGGCCTCGGAGTGGCAGCAGTACGCGGTGCTCAACGCGTGC
Organism: Variovorax sp. AC103; assembly: GCF_979254005.1. Taxonomy (NCBI): domain Bacteria; kingdom Pseudomonadati; phylum Pseudomonadota; class Betaproteobacteria; order Burkholderiales; family Comamonadaceae; genus Variovorax; species Variovorax sp. AC103. Next base: position 157,584 of record NZ_CEEDFC010000011.1, read on the forward strand.
GACTTCGCCGCCTTCATGCTCCGGCCGGGCGGTGATGACCCTGCCAACCCGGACACCGCTGCGTACCACGTGCAGACGACTGCAGAGGGAGCACGGTCGTGAGGCTCGACATCCGTACCAATTTCGACCAGGTCGAGTCGGCGCTCAACATCGCCCAGCGGCAGGTGCCGTTCGCGTTGTCCCGGGCCTTGAACCTGACCGGCCGCGACGTGATCAGCGCCGAGCGTGAGGAGATGTCGAGCGTGTTCGACCGGCCCACGCCGTTCACGTTGAACTCGCTGCGGCTCAGGCCTGCGACGAAGCAGGAGCTGGTGGCAGTGGTCGAAGTGCGCGACAGCAACCGGCCGAACCACTACATCCTCCCGCAGATCCACGGCGGGCCCCGCTTGCAAAAGCGGTTCGAGCAGCTGCTGGTGCAGCGCGGCGTGATGAAGGCAGATGAACGTGCGGTGCCCGCGCTGGGCGCCGAGCTCGACTCGTACGGCAACATGAGCCGCGGGCAGATCGTGCGGATCCTCAGCCAGCTGCAGACGTTCAACCTCGCAGGGTCGGATGCCAATGCCACGAACAGCAAGCGCAGCAAGGCCAAGCGACAGCGCGAGGCGTTCTTCGTGAGCCAGGGCCCGGGCAAGGCGACGTTCGGTCGCCACTCGTGGAGCAAGGGCCGCAAGCTGCAGCACCTGCAGCGGGGCATCTGGGCCCGCATCGCCTTCGGTGCGATGGGCACGACCGTCATGCCGGTGCTGCTGTTCGTCTCGCGCGCGGTGTACACGCCGCGGTACCGCTTCGAGGACGTGGCTCATGCCACCATCACCCGCGTGTTCGCTCGCCACTTCGACGAATCCTTCGCGGCTGCCCTTCGGACCGCACGGCCTGGGGGTGGCGCGTGATGGCGGCCATTCGTCAGGGGAGGGGGCTGCCCCCCACCCCCCCCGGTCGCGGGTCCTCCCGCCGAGGGCCGGGTACGGGTAATTCGAACCCCGTCATCGCTCTAGTTGCCACTGGTCGTAGGGGGTAAGTAAGCATGCGGATCAAGGGACAAGAACAGATCGCGGCCATCCTCGGCGTCGCGCCGAAGACGATCACCGAGTGGCAGGTCGTCGGCTTCCCGGTCGCCGTGCAGGGCGGGCCTGGTGTCGCGAGCGAATACGACGCGCCGGCCTGCGTTGCCTGGCTGGTCGACCGCGAGGTGCGCAAGGTTCAGGCCGAATCACCGAAGGACCGGCTCAACCGGCTGCAGGGCGACAAGATCGAGCGCGACATGCTGGTCGAGAGCCGAGCCCTCATTCCGGCCGACGAGGTCGAACCGCTGTGGGCGAGCGCCGTGCTTAATGCGCGCGAGTACCTGGTCGGTGAATCGACCCGCATTGCGTCGCTGATGATCGGCATGGCGAAGCCGGACGTGGAAGCGCTCCTCGAGGCGACATTCGAGGAATTTTTGAAGCGTCTTTCCAACTGGCGTGCGCCGGCGGGGGATGACGACGACGAAGAGCGCGACCCTGAGGAAGGTGACCTCGAGTGAGCTTCGAATCAAAGCCACAGCCGTCACACGCGCAGCGCGCGCGAAAGGCGATGCGCGTGGCGCATGCGCGAGTGTGGGCGAAGCTGCGGCCGCCGCCGCGGCTGTCGATCGCGGAGTGGAGCGAGAAGTACCGGATCCTCAGCAGCGAAGAGTCGGCCATCCCCGGCAAATTCTCGTGGGCGGTTTCGCCGGCGCTGCGCGAGATCGCGGAGATGGCCAATGCACCGGGCACTCGCAAGCTTGTCGTGCAGAAGAGCGCGCAGGTCGGCTACACCGCCGGCATCGTGTGCAACGTCATCGGCTACCACGTGCACTACCGCCCGAGCGTGATAGTGGCCGCGTTTCCGCGCACGATGGCGGCGAAGGACTTCGCATCGGAGAAGCTCGACCCCATGATCCGGCGCAGCCCCGTGCTCGCGAAGCGGATCACGCTCAACAGCCGGGCCCAAGGGAACAGCGCCTTGCGCAAGCGCTTCCCGGGCGGACTGATCAAGCTGGTGGGCACCAATAGCCCCAGCGACGTGAAGTCGACCAGCGCCCGCGTGGTCATCGTCGAGGAGCCTGACGACGCCGCCACCGACGTGCGTGGCCAGGGCAATTCGCTGAAGCTGCTCGGCGAGCGGGTCAAGACCGATCCGCGGCACCTGATCCTGATCGGCGGAACGCCGACGGCGAAGAACGCCAGCGCCGTCGAAGCCGAAATGCGCACGACAGACAAGCGCTATTTCTACGTCCCGTGCCATGGCTGCGGCGAGGCCCACGTGCCGGACTGGGAGCACGTCACCATTCCCGAGGACGAGCAAGCCGAGAACCACGAGGTGTATGGCCGGTATCAGCCGGACGGCGCCTTCTACACCTGCCCCCACTGCGGGGAGGTCTGGAGCGACGACCAGCGCATCGCGAACTTGCGACGCGCGGAGCGCGACGGATTCGGATGGGTTCCGTCGACGGTTGGTGCGACGCTGGGCTACTACCTGAACGAGCTCCTCAGCACGTTCGATGGATCACGCGTGCCGGTGCTGGCCCGCAAGTACCTCGAGGCCAAGTGCGAGCTGGACAAGGGCGACCCGACCGACATGATCGCGTTCTGGAACAGCACGCGCGGTCTGACATGGGAGTACCGCGGCGAATTGCCGGAGGAGGACACGCTGCGCGAGCGCGCGGAGAAATACGTTGAATGGAGCTGCCCCGCTGGCGGCCTGGTGGTCCTCATGACCGTCGACGTGCAGCACGACCGGCTCGCTGTGACGGTGTGGGTCGTCGGCCGCGGCGAGGAAATGTGGCTCTCGTTCTGGGGTGAGTTCTACGGGCAGACCGTGGTCAGCCACGCGGGCGCCTGGATCGAGCTCGAAGCAACGATGGCCAAGCGCGTGAAGCACGCGACGGGAGTCGCCTTGCCGATCGCGGCCGTGGCCATTGACTCGTCGGACGGCCAGACCAGCGAGGCGGTGTACGCCTTCGTCCGCAAACACCATCGCGCCGATCGCCAGGTCTATGCGGTCAAGGGCGCTTCCGATTCCGTAGGCAAGGTCGAGATCTGGACTCCGCCCAGGGTCATCGATCCGAACGCCAAGGCGACCAAGGCGTCGCGTGCAGGCGTGCGAACGCACATGGTGGGCACCGCCAAGGCAAAGGATCTGATCCTGGGCTGGTCGGAGCAGGCGGGACGTGTTCGCCTGGAAGGCGATGGCCCGGCGCGAATGCACTGGTACGAAGGCGTTCGAGACGACTTCTACGAGCAGCTGCTCAGCGAGATCAAGATTCCTGGCCGCCTGAACAAGGCACGTCGCGAGTGGAAGGTGCGCACAGATCGGCGCAACGAAGCGCTTGACTGCACCGTGTACGCGTTGTGGCTGTCCCGGGCGCTTCGTCTCCATCTGCGAAAGGCGCAGCAGTGGGACTACGCGGAGCTCAAGGTGCGGCAAGCGCCGTTGATTGTTGAGGACGAACCGCCGACCGAAGTGCAGACATCTGCACCGGCGCCAGCGCCCGCGCCCGACCCGTCGCCAGCACCACCAGCGTCCGCTCCTGACCCGTCGCCAGCGCCGCCACCGGCACCACCGGCCCCGGCCCCTCGGCGGGCCTCGCCACCTCCGCCGAATCCCTTTGCATCTGAAGACTGGAGCAGTCGCCTATGAACCAACGACCACCGCAAACACTCGGGCAGGCAGAGGATGCAGCTGTGCAGCTCGAGCACGACTTCGTCGGCATCATCCGTGACGAGATCGGCATGCACGAGCCGCTGGCGACGGTGTTCTCGCGCGCACTGGTGCGAGGCTTGCGTCGCGTGCTCGGAGGCCAAGACCTGTACATCCCGACACCGGACAAGTCCGAGCGCGACGCTTCGATCCGCCGCGACTACAACGGGCAGAACATGGACGAACTGATGCGGCTTCATGGCATTGGCAGGACGCGCTTTTACGAGATCATCGGACAGCGGCCGCGGCGAGCCGATCAGGGGGAAGTGAAAAATCCGGAATCGTCCCTAGAAAGCGGACGGCCAGACGGCTACGGTGGCGGTCTATGACCACAGCAACCGACATGCTCGCCAGTTACCTGGCCGCCGAGGCCGACGTGCTCTCGGGTAAGACCATCCAGTTCAATGGACGCACCGTCACGACCGAGAACCTCGCGGAGATCCGCAAGGGCCGCCTGGAGTGGGAGCGTCGCGTCAACGCCGAAGCCGGCGGAAAGCGCCCGTCGATCGGCGGCCTCTCTTATTCCGTGGCCAGGTTCGACGGCCGCGATTGCGACTGAAGGCGCCGACACCATGAACATCATCGATCGCATCGTCGCCTGGCAGAACCCTATCGCGGGTCTTCGTCGTGCGCAGGCACGTCGGGCCCTGGCCTTTTACGAAGGGGCGAAACCGAGTCGGCAGCGGAAATCCCGGACCGACAACAGCAGCCCGAATACGCTGGTGGGCGCAGGCGCCGCGGCACTCCGCGCCCACGCGCGGTTCCTGGAGCGGAATCACGACATCTCGCGCGGAGCACTCCGAGTGATGGTGAACAACATCGTAGGTGCGACGGGCATCGCGATCGAGCCGCAGCCGCGGCGTGCGGACGGAACGATCCACACCGAATATGCCGGCGCCTTGCGCGAGGCTTGGCGGAACTGGCAGCGTAGGCCGGATGTGACCAAGCGGTATCGATGGCCATTGGCTCAGCGGCTGTCGGCGTACACCTGGTTGCGGGACGGTGAGATGTTCGCGCAGCAGTTGATGGGGCCGGTGGCTTACCTGAACCATGACACCAAGGTGCCGTTCTCCCTCGAGCTGCTCGAGCCAGACTTCGTGCCGTTGGACTACGACGATCCGGGCAAGAACATTCGGCAGGGCATCCAGTCGAATGCCTGGGGCGAGGCCACAAACTACTGGACGTACAAGGGTGATCCGCGGGAGGGGATGACGTTTCTTTCCAATAGCGGCCTCAAGTCGATCCCGGCTTCTCGCATGCTGCAAATCGCAACCTTGGACCGCCTGCACCAGCAGCGAGGTGTCTCGGAGTTCGCAAGCGTCATCACGCGGATCGAGGACCTGAAGGACTACGAGGAAAGCGAGCGGATCGCAGCGAAGGTTGCCGCGTCGATGACGGCCTATGTGAAGCGGACCGATCCCGAAGTCGGCTACAGCGCTGACAACCTCCCGAAGACGGAAGATGGCACACCGATTCCGCGTGACCTTCGCATGCAGCCCGGCATGATCATCGACTCGCTGACAGTGGGCGAGGAGATTGGCATGATCGATAGCAACCGCCCGAACCCCAATCTCGTGAGTTGGCGCTCGGGTCAACTGCGCGCGTTCGCGGCCGGCATCGGTGCGAGCTACTCCAGTGTCAGCCGCGATTACAACGGCACGTACAGTGCGCAGCGCCAGGAACTGGTCGAGCAATGGGTGCACTACGCCGTGCTGGCCGATGAGTTCGTCGGGATGCTGGTCCAGCCGACTTACGAATCCTTCGTGCAGGTCGCGAACCTCAGCGGCGTGGTGCCGCGGCCGCGCGATGTTGCGTCCGACACCGAAGACGACGCGCTGTTCATTGGGCAAAGCATGCCGTGGATCGACCCCTTGAAAGAGGCGCTGTCCTGGGAGAAGCTTGTGCAGGCAGGGTTCGCCAGTGAGGTGGAAGTCATTCGCCGCCGCGGCGGGAATCCACGCGACGTGCTTGAGCAGGTGAGTGAGTTCCGGCGGCAAGCTGCAGAAAAGGCGCTAGTTTTCTCGAGCAATGCCGCACACACGCCCGGATCCACCAGTCGGGGCGACGCACCAGAAGACCAGTCTGGTCAGTCCTGACCTGTCGCGGTTTGGCAGGTCCTATTCAAGTAGAGCCTCGAAAGGCTCAGCTTTCGCGGCCATATTCTTTTCCTTGAAGAGAGCTATCCAATACCGTAGTCGATCCGCCGCAGCATCGCAAAGCGCTGGCTCGCTGCTCAAGAAAACCAGTGACCATAGCAAGTTGTCCGCGGCGGCCTGCAGCCAGGGCCTTGTGCTGCTGGCTGTCAGGGTTCTCACCAGAGGATCTACTACCCGAAGCACATCCTTCGGCTTTAGGACGAGTTGAATTCCTTCCATCGGGGCGAGTGTGGCGATCTCCGTGTGTGCAAACGGCGAAAGCTGCAGTACGTGCTCATACAGCAAGGGCACTTGGTCCGGTGCCGCATATCGGATATCGCCTGCTTGAAACAAGCCGGCCGTCGTCATTCGGACAGTTTCTCCATCTTCCTCACGCACAATGCGCGCGAACTCGGCGACACATGCCTGCTTTGTTGCTTCAGCCGCGTCATGAAAGACGATCCGATACGCTCTCGACAGTGTCTCTGTGGAAGCGGTCATCTGCTCGCTGTCCAAGTTAATCAGTTCGGCCAAATAGGCTTTGGGAAGCAGATCAATGAGCAGGCGTCGCCGTTGATTTTCGTTGAACCCGACGAGGAGGTGCTGCAGCATCTTTACGCTGCCTTGATCCTTGTTGATTTTCGCAACAACCTGTTCTGCGGTGAGGCCTACCATTTTTTGAAGAGTGCGCGCTACATCGCGTGTGATGAGGCCGACCAACTCGAACGCGATAACTGCGTCGCTCTTGTTCGGGTTCGGCTCGTTGGTGCGGACGACTCTTCCCGGGTGAATGAGATTCCGGAAGGAGCGTACGACTCCACATAGTTCCGCGACTCGTGGGCTTAAAACGCCCTCGGCTGCGCAAACTTTTATGGCTTCTGCAAGATCGATCTTCAGAACATCCTTCGTCAAGATTCGAGAGGGCATGGAAGACGAGTGCAAGTAGTCGATAAGGACTGCCTCAACGATGCTTCCGGCCATCACCTGCGCTGCCTTCCATGCGCCTTGGCTAAGGCAGTTCTCCATTTCGCGGTAATCAGACTCGAGCGATTCGCGAAATTGCGGATGGGTAATGAAATCAAAGCTGAGCACGGCCGCTCCTTTTTAGGCGTCGCCGACTGTAACCCGACGTGGAAAATAATCCGGTTTCTTCCCTAGAAAGCGGACGCCGCTTTTTTGACACTGGGTGCCTCCATGCACGAGGCACTCAGCTCATGAAAGCAAAAAGCTCCTGGTACGCAATTCGCCGTCGCACAGCACTGGCTTCAGCCGCGCTGGGCTTCGCTGCGGCCGCCGAGATCTACATCTACGGCGACATCGGCGAAAGCTGGTGGGAAGAGACCGTCAGCGCTTCGTCGTTCGTGCGCGAGCTGCAGGCCATCGACGCGGACCAGATCACCGTTCGCATCAACAGCTTCGGCGGCAGCGTGCCCGATGGCCTCGCCATCTTCAATGCGCTGCGTCGACACAAGGCCACGGTCACCACGGAAGTCGACGGCATGGCCTTCTCCATCGCCAGCCTGATCGCCATGGCTGGCGACCACGTCCACATGGCGAACAACGCCGTGATGATGATTCACGCACCGTGGACCTACGCGGCCGGCAACAGCGCCGAGCTGCGCGAGATGGCGGACCAGCTGGACACCTGGGCTTCCGCCATGTCGACCAGCTACGCCCTGCGCACGGGCGATCAGCCCGGAATGCTGGCCCTCGTGACCGACGGCCAGGACCATTACTACACCGCTGAAGAGGCGCTCGCCGCCAAGTTCATCGACGGCATCACCGATGCCATGCCGGTCGCGGCCAGTGCCGCTCGCGATCTTCCCCCCAACCGTTACCGCTCGGTGCCAGCTGCTCTGCTGGTGTCGTGCCCATCCGCGGCAGCTGCCGCAAATTCCGCTGAAGAGGACCCTATGAAACTCCGTTCCCTCCTGCTGCTGAGCGCCATTGGTGCGTCCGGCGCCGCTGCGGCCGGCGGCGGAAACGCCACCGTCCCTGCACAACCCGCCGTGCAGACGTCTGCACCGGACGCCGCTGCAGTTCTCGCCGCCGACAAGGCTCGCCGCGAAGGCATCCGCGCCAGCTTCGCGCGCTTCAAGGCGCAGCCGGGCGTCGAAGCAATCCAGCAGGCTTGCGAAGACGACCACGCCATGACCGTCGAGGCGGCCGGCACCAAGCTCCTCGCGCATCTGGCCTCTGGCGCCACGTCCGCGGCGGGTTCGCACGTCACCACGGTGGAAGACGAATCCGACAAGCAACGCAAGGCTGCAACGCAGGCCCTGCTGGCCCGGGCCGGCCTCGAAAAAATCGAAGGTGCGAACCCGTACCGCGGCTTCACGCTGGGCGAGATGGCCCGCGCGAGCCTCACCCGCGCCGGCTTCCGCAGCGACGGCATGGACAAGATGCAGTTCGTCGGCGCTGCGTTCACGCACAGCACCAGCGACTTCCCGGGCCTGCTCGCGAACGTGGCCAGCAAGGCGCTGCTGAAGGGCTACTCGGAAGCCGACGAGACCTTCCAGCTCTGGACGCGCGCCGGCAGCCTGGGCGACTTCAAGCCGGGCAAGCGTGTCGACCTGAACGCCTTCCCCAGCCTGCGCAAGGTGGCCGAGGGCGCCGAGTACAAGTACGCCACGATGGGCGAGCGCGGCGAAACCGTGGTGCTCGCGACCTACGGCGAGCTGTTCAGCATCACCCGTCAAGCGATCATCAACGACGATCTCGATGCGTTCACCCGCGTGCCGCGCCTCATGGGCCGCGCCGCAATTCGCACGGTGGGCGATCTGGTCTATGCGGTCCTGACCGCGAACGCTCCAATGAGCGACGGCATTGCGCTCTTTCACGCCCAGCACGGTAACCTGCTCGCCGGCGCCGCGATCTCGACCGACTCGGTGGACAAGATGGGCGCGGCGATGGCCGTGCAGAAGCAGGGCAAGGTACCGCTCAACATCAACCTGAAGTACCTGATCGTGCCGCGCGCCCTGAAGGGTCTCGCGAACACGGTTCGCACCAGCGAATATGCCGTCGGCGCTGGCAACAACACGACCACGCCGAACATCGCGCGCGAGACCTTCGAGGTCGTCGCCGATGCGCGGCTCGACGCGACCTCTGCCGCAGCCTGGTACGGCGCCGCCGACCAGAACGCCAACGACACGATCGAGGTGTCGTACCTGGACGGCAACGACCAGCCCTACCTCGAGCAAAAGGCCGGCTGGAACGTCGACGGCACCGAGTTCAAGGTTCGCATGGATGCCGGCGTCTCGCCGCTGGACTTCCGCACGCTCGCGAAGAACCCGGGCGCCTGATCGCGCTGGGCATCCGGTCTCGGCCGGGTGCCTCCGGAACACCCCCGCAATTTCTCAAGGATCCGTCATGAAAAACTTTGTTCAAGAGGGCAACGTGCTCGACTACACGGCCGGTGCGGCCGTGGCGTCGGGTGCGGTCGTCGTCATCGGCGCTCGCGTCGGCATCGCAGTGAAAGACATCGCTGTCGGCGAAACCGGTCCCCTGCGTGTCAAGGGTGTCGTCGAGCTCGCCAAGCTGACTACCGACACGCCGGCACAGGGCGCGCTCCTGTACTGGGACGCAGGCAACAGCCGGCTGACCACGACTGCAGCGGGCAGCGTGCTGGCCGGCTATGCGGCGCAGGCAGCTGGCAACGGCGCGACCACGGTCTGGCTGCACCTGAACGCCTGAAGCCGTCATGTCCATGCTGCGATTCGCTGCCCTCGAAGCTCGCGTCAATGCGGCCGTGATCGATCGCCTGTCCGACCGGCAGGCCTCGTTCACGCCGCGAGGCGGCGGCGCAGCGCGTCCTGTGACGGGCATGTATGACGCCGCCTACGGGACCCAGCTCGAGCAGATGGCCGGCGACAGTTCGCCGGCTTTGACCGTGCGGACCGATCTCGTGCTTGACGCGACGCCGGGCGCCAGCCTGATCCTCCTCGCACTGATCGATGCGAACGGCGTCGTGGTGGCTCCGGAGGAAACGTTCGAAGTGGTGGAGGCGCAGCCCGACGGCGCCGGCTTCACGGCGCTGCGTCTGAGAACCGCGTGATGGCCCACGTGCAACAACAGATCCTCGAGGCCGTGAAGGCGGTGCTCGTCGCCGCGGCGACCGATGCCGGCGACAGCGTCTTTCTCGATCACCTCGACCCGCTGGACTTGACGCAACTGCCGGCGCTGCTGATCGAGGAGTCGCCATCCGGCGAAAGCGTGACCCCGTCCACCCTCAGCGGCGTGCAGCGGCGAGATCTCCGGGTGAGCGTGACAGCAGTGGTCGCACATGCCAGCGAGTACGGCGCCCGGGCCCGCGAGCTGGGTCTGCAGGTCGAGAAGGCACTTGCGGCCGCGACGCCGCAGCTGATCCGCCTGGCCAAGGCCGGCTTCGCCCTCGAGACCGGCCGGATGTTGCTCAGCGGCGAAGGCAAGGAAGCCAAAGCCGCTCGCCAGCAGGTCTGGCGGTTCTCCTACCTCGTGCGCCCGAATGCGCCCGACGTAGCCCTCTGATTTCTCTTTCCGAAAGACCATCACCATGAACGTCAATATCTGGAGCAACGTCGGCGTCGATGTGCAGACCGTGCTCGGCGCAGTTGTCGCGATCGAATCAATCAGCAAGGCGAACCCGGCCGTAGCCGGCGCCGCTGCTCACCCCTTTTTGGACGGCGATGTACTCCTCCTGCGCGCCAAGGGCATGCGGGAACTCGACTGGGCCGTGGTCCGTGTCGACAACAAGGCGGCCGGCACCTTCGAGCTCGAGGGCATCGATTCCACCGATTTCCGGGCCTTCGCATCGGGCACGGCCCAGAAGATCACCTTCGGCGCGAGTGCCGAAACCTTCCAGGACGTCAGCGCGAACGGTGGCGAAGCGGCCGACGTGAACGTGGCCACGATCCACAACGACCAGGACACGTCGATTCCCGGCAACCGCACGCCGCTGGTCTTCAACTTCGGCTCCATCTGGGACCCGAACGACCCGGCACTGAAGGCCCTGAAGGCCTTCGATCGGAAGAAGTCGCCATGTGCCGTCGCGTTCCGTTTCGCGACGGGCGACATCGTCTATTTCGCGGCCACGCCGAGCTCCTCGCTGGCCCCGGGCGGCAGCGCTGGCGGTGTGGTGACCACGCCGGTCAAGCTGTCGGTGAAGGGCATGCTCAGCAACTACGCCGCGGTGGTCTGAGCCCATGACCATCAAACGCGAACAAGCAGCCGCTCCTGCCCTGCGCCAGGAGGAAACCGAGGTCGCCGGCATCGGCGCCGTCATCGTGCGCGGCCTGCTGCTCGCCGACCGCCTCGCGCTCTGGGAGCAGGAGCAGCCGGTCAAGGACGAGACCCTCGAGGCCGCCGTCAAGCGCAGCAAGGCAACCATCGTCGAGCGCCAGCTCGCCCGCATGGTCATCCTCGACGACGGCGAGCCGCTGTGGTCAGCCGACCAGTGGAAAGCGTTCGGGCAAACCAATTCGAACGAGGCCTTCCGTCTCTACAACCTGGGCAACAGCTTCTCCGGCGGCGACACCAAGGCGATCGAAAAAAACTGAGGTCCCAGCCGCGACGCCGGTTCGCTTTTGCGCTGGCGTATCGGCTGGGTTGCACGGTCGAGGAGTTGGGTCGGCGCATCAGCGCCGAGGAGTTCGCAGAGTGGTTTGTCTACATGTCGCACGAGGAACTGTTGCCGGAAGTCGAGCGCATCAGACATGCCCAGTCGCGAGCGACGGTGCTGACCGCCTGCGGCGTCACGGCACCGCGTGGCCGCGGCGGTTGGGGTTTCGGGGACCTGATGAGTCTCGACGCGTGGCCAGAGCCGAAAGGCGCGGTCGCCGAGCTGCCGCTGGCCGAGCAGATTGCGCAATTGAACAGGCGGTTTAGATGAGCGATATCGGCGCAGCCAATGTAGTGATCAACGGGACCGACGCGACGGGTCCCGCGTTCAATTCCGTCAAGACCGGCCTGCAGAGTGTCAGCACGCAGGCCGATGCGGCAGGTTCAAAGCTCTCGGCCTCGGGCAAGGGCTTCATCGACTCCCTGCAACGCCAGGCCGACCAGCTCGGCAAGACCCGCTCGGAGATCGCTGCCTTCCAGGCACAGCAGCTAGGGGTTGCTGCGGCCGCGGAGCCCTTCATCGCGCGCATGCGGGCCGCAGAGCAGGGCACGGCGAGGCTCGGCGTATCGGCCGCGCAGACCGCCAACGCCCTTCGCGGTGTGCCGGCGCAGTTCACCGACATCGTGACCAGCCTGCAGGGCGGCCAGGCTCCGCTGACGGTGTTCCTGCAGCAGGGTGGCCAGCTCAAGGACATGTTCGGCGGAGCGGGCCCTGCAGCCCGTGCGCTCGGCGGGTACATCGCCGGCCTGATCAGCCCCTTGACGGTCGGGGCCGCGGCCGTCGCGGCACTGGCGTTCGCCTACTACCAGGCGTCGGAGCGCAACTCCGAGTTCAACAAGGCGATCGTGACGGCCGGCAATTTCGCCGGCGTGACCACCAGCCGCCTGCAGGAGCTCACAGCGCAGGTTTCCTCGAACGTCGGCAGCGCTGGGCAGGCGGCAGATGCCCTGACAGCACTTGCCGGATCCGGCCGCATCGCCGGCGACGGACTCGGCCAGGCCGCACAGGCCGCGGTGGCCTTGAACCAGGTCGCCGGCATCGCGATCAAGGAAACCGTCGAGAACTTCGTCAAGCTGGCCGACGAGCCGACCAAGGCCTCGGCCAAGCTGAACGAGTCGCTGCACTACCTCACGCAGGCCACCTACGAGCGCATCAAGTCGCTCGAGGAACAGGGCCAGAAGCAGCAGGCGGCCGCCATCGCGGAGAGCGCCTACGCCTCCAGTTCGATCAGCCGCATGAAGGACGTGCAGTCCCAGGCCGGCATTCTTTCGCGCGCGCTGTCGGAGACCGGCAAGGCGGCGAAGAACATGTGGGAGCTCATCGCCTCGGGTGTTGGCAGTATCGGCCGCGCCGCAACGACGGCGGAGCAACTCAAGGATCAGACGCGCCTGGTCGACTACCTGTCGACCAACGGCAGCGACCCCGGCAAGCTGCAGGAGGCGAGAGCTAAGCAGGCCCAGTTGGCCCGCCAGCTCGAGCGAGCTGCGACCAATGCACAGATGGAAGGGCAGCGGGCGCAGGATCAGGAAAGCGCGATCGCCGCCACCGACTCGATCAACAAGTGGCAGGACAAGGCCAAGGGCGTGTCTGCCGTCACGCGCGAGCTGGAGAAGTACCGCACCGGCCTCGAGGCGATCCGCAAGGTCAACCCCAACAGCGCGCTGCTCTCCGCCGACGCCATCAAGGCCGGCGAGGACGCCATCCGCAAGGAGTTCGCGGGCCCGAAGGGTGCGAAGGGCAAGGCCTTCTCCGATGACGCCGGCACCAAGATGCTCGAGCAGCTGCGCCAGCAGGGCGCCGCGACGTCGGCCCAGCTCGAAACCGCAGAGAAGCTCACCGACGCCGAAGGCCAGCGCGCCAAGTTCAACCAGCTGATCACCGACCTCAAGGGCAAGGACCAGCTGACGGCAGAGCAGAAGAGCCTGGTCAACGCCCAGACCGCGATCCGCGCGCAGCTTGACGTCAATGTCGCACTCGAGAAGCAGCTGGCCACGAAGAAAGCCGCGGCCGACGAGGAAAAGAAGCAGCTGCAGTCGGCCAAGGAATTCAAGGACCTGATCGAGGCCACGAACATCCGGATCAGCGAGGCGGCGAAGGGGCGCAGCGAGCAGTACGACCGGCAGCTGAGCGTGTTCGGCCTGGGCAGCCAGGCGGCCGAACGGCTGCAGAGCACGCAGTCGATCTACAAGGAGTTCCAGAACCTGCAGGCGGGTCTGACCGTCAACGCAGCGAAGAAGGGCATGCTCGGCTCGGACGACTACAAGGCCGAGGTCGAGAAGATCAAGGAGGGCCTCGACGAGGCGCTCAAGCTCAACGCCGACTATTACGCTGAGCTCGACGCGAAGCGTGCCGACTGGACCAACGGCGCCAGCTCGGCGCTGCAGAACTACCTCGACGACGTCAAGAACGTGGCCAAGAGCACCGAGGAGGCGTTCACGGGCGCTTTCAAGGGGGCAGAGGACGCGCTTACGTCTTTCTTCACCACGGGCAAGCTGAACGGCGGAGATCTGCTCAAGACCCTGGCCACGCAGGGCGTGCGCCAGATCGTGCGCCAGGACATCCTGGGCCCTGCCGCCCAGTACCTGCAGTCGAGCGGCCTGTTCGGCGCGGCCAAGGGCCTCGGCGACACCAGCGCAGCGACGGCCACCGGGGCATTCACTGCCTCGCTGACCACCGGCACCACGCTCGTGACGACAGCGCTCCAGGCGCTCGCCACTGCGGCCACCAGCGCAGCCGGCTCGCTGGGCGGTAACTCCGCGATCGGCGGGCTTGGCGGGCTCGGTTCCCTGGGCCTGCTGACCGGTGTGGCCAACACGATGCCAGGCGACTCGCTGGACAACCTGCTGAGCCTGACCGGTGCATTCGGGACGGCGCCCGGGTTCGCGGTAGGCACCGACTTCGTCCCGAACGACATGGTCGCGCGGATCCACAAGGGCGAGGCGATCGTCCGGGCCGCGGACAACACCTCGAGCGCGAAAGGCAAGGAACCCAAGGTCTTCCAGTTCCTGGTGGGCGACATCGCGTCGAAGCGCATGGTCATGGACGCGATCGCCTTGTCAGAACAGCGCGGCGCGGGCGCACTGGAACGCAATCAGCGCTACGGGGGGTCGTTGGGATCATGAGCGATATCGCCTTCCCGGACTTCTTCGAAGACCCGGCTTCTTTCTCCCTTCGCCTGGCTACGAATCAGCGAGCTTTCGCAGCGCCGGATGGCGGCAGCGAGCAGGTCGTCGACATGGGCAACGACCGGTGGGAACTCAGTGTGTCGCTGCCCAACAGCGAGTACGACCTCGCGGCGCGCGTCGAAGCGTTCATCGCGTCTCTGCGCGGCCAGACGAACACCGTGTCGATCTATCACCTCGTGCGTGAGGTTCCCGAGGGGAGCCTTCGAGGCAACCCGGTGCTCGCCGCGCCGCTGTTCGCGCGCGACCCGAACCTCCCGATCACCGCCGCACCGGGCGCCTCACTGCTCGCCGGCGACATGCTCGGCTGCGCTGGCCAGCTGTTCCAGGTGCGTGACGACGTCGTCGCCAACGGTGCAGGGTACATGAACGTGTTTCTCGTGAACCGCTCCCGCGTCGGAGCTCCGAAGGACACCCCGATCGTCTGGTACCGGCCCACAGCGCGATTCCGGCTGGTCTCGGGGTCCCAGGTGCAATACATCCCTGGCTATTCACCCGAGGTGTCCTTTGACTTTGTCGAGGCGATCGGATGAGGACGCTGCTCGCTCCCGCGGCCGACGCACTGCGCGCTTCCGTGCTCGGCGTGGCACAGCTCGTCTACATGCAGTTCCCCGGGTTCCCTGTGGCGCTTTGCACGTCGAACATCGACATCGAGTACGAGGGCATCGTCTATCGCGGCGCGTCAGGCCTCGGCTCGATCTCCACGATCGATGACTCGCCCGGGGAGATCAAGGGCATCCAGCTCGAGCTGTCTGGCGCGCCGCCGGAGTACCTCGCGCTGGCTCTGGATGACGCCGACATCGTGCAGGGGACGCTGCTGTCGATCCGCTTGGCCATATTCAACGCTGACGGCCTGCTGCTCGACGCACCGCTCGATTGGCTCGGTCGCATGGACACGATGTCCATCAAGGCGGACGGCAAGACCTGCGCCATCGCGGTCGCGGCCGAATGCTGGGCCGTCGACCTT
The DNA here is from genome assembly GCF_979254005.1 of Variovorax sp. AC103. Lineage (NCBI taxonomy): Bacteria > Pseudomonadati > Pseudomonadota > Betaproteobacteria > Burkholderiales > Comamonadaceae > Variovorax > Variovorax sp. AC103. Next base: position 173,184 of record NZ_CEEDFC010000011.1, read on the forward strand.
CTGCGCGGCAACGCGCTGACGACCAGCGATGCCGATCAGCGGTCGCTTCATCCCACTGACCGCGCGTTCGAATACGTCATTCCTCAGCAGGACGTGCCGATCGTGTGGCCTACCAAGCAACTCTTCATAGCGATGCGCTGATGAGAAAAACCGACTGGCAAACCCGGTTCTCCGATTTCGGCAAGGCGCGAGCTCACATGCCGTTTTCCTGGGGTTCGAACGACTGCTGCGTCTTCGCGGCCGCGGCTGTCGAAGCGACCACCGGCACGAACCCGATGGCGTCGTTCGAGCCATACGGTGCCGCACCTGGCGCACCCAGAAAGGCGCTGCGTCGCGTGCTGCGTCGCATCGACAAGGCGGGCGGCCTGAAGGCGTTGGCGGCCGTCCACCTGGGGGAGCCTGTGTCCCCGCGCTTGGCTGGCGTCGGTGACGTGGTGCTGGTGATGAATGCCGGGCGAGAAATGCTCGGCATCTGCAATGGCGCCAACGTGATGGCGCCGGGCCCGGTGGGCATGGTCGCCCTTGGCATGGACGCCGCGATCGCGGCCTGGAAGATCTAGTGCCCACAGCAATCGTCGCCGCTCTAGGGGGTGCTGCAGCCATTGGGACTGCCGCGACCGTCGCGATCTATGCGGTCTCGCTCGTCGGGACCTTGGCGCTTTCCAGCTACCAGAAGCGCAAAGCGGAGCGCACCGCACGCGCGCAGTTCGACGCCGCCCAGGTGGACCGCCTGGCGAATGTACCCAGCACGGTCGCGCCGCGCGAGCTCGTGCTCGGCCGCGTGCGCAAAGGTGGCCACGTCTTCTTCAAGACCAGCGTGGGGCAGTTCAAGGAGCTGTTCATCATGTGTGTCGCGGTCGCTGCGCACGAGGTCGACGGCATCGAGCAGGTTTACCTCAATGCCCAGCCGGTGGACCTCGACGACGCGGGGCGGGTGACCACGGCGCCTTACGGGCAGTCGGCCACGCTCAGCGCTCAGAAGCACATTCCGCTCAATGACATGAGCGTCACCCTCGACTACGACCCGCTGCCCGGCTCGGTGAAGGCGACGGCCTGGACGGGCGGAACGCTCGGGTACGAGGTGGCATGCACTGTCGATGGGCGGGAAGTGACCATCACCGAGACGATGCCTGGCTGGGCGTTCTACATCGATTACGAGTACGCGGGGTTCAATTCCTTCGTGAACATCCGGTGGCACCTCGGTGCTTCCGGCCAGCAGGCCGACGCCGGACTCGTGGCCATGCTGCCCGGCATCTGGACACCGGATCACCGAGCGGACGGCATTGCCTACCTGGTCTGCCAGTTCGCCTACAACGACGGCGCGCTGCCCTCGGGCATCCCTGCAGTCACCGTGCAGATGCGCGGCGCCAAGGTGCTGGACACGCGCACCGGGCCGACGCAGTTTTCCGAGAACCCTGCGCTGCTGATGCGCCACGTCATGCAGCACCCGCACTTCGGCAAGCGTACGGGCTTCACGCCGCAGGAGGACACGCGAATCATCGCGGCCGCCAACGCATGCGACACCGCGATCGACTACATCCCGGGCGTCGTCGTGCCGATGTTCCGGGCCTCCGGTGTCTTCCCCTTCGGAACAGCTGCGCGCGACGTGCTGGACGACCTGGCGCAGGCCATGGGCGGCGAATGGGCCCCAGCCGCTGGCGAGTTCTTCGTGCGTGCAGGCGTCTACCAACTGCCTGTGATGCATCTCACCGAAGCGGATCTCGCCGTGGTCCAACGCGGCAACGACGGCTCCGTCGCGCAAAGCCCGATCACGATCAACCCGCATCGGCCGCGCAACGAAAAGATCAACACGATCGTGCCCCGGATCTGGGATCAAGCCGCGAACTATGTCCAGACAACGATCACGCCCTTGAGGATCGCCACGCTGATCGCCGACGACGGTGCGGAACTCTCGCAGGAAGTCGTCATGCCGGCGGTGTTCTATGCCGGTCAGGCGTATCACATCGCCGGCATCATGTTGCGCGACGGCCGCGACCCGCTCACGGTCACGCTGCCCTTCAAGTTCTCCGCATACCCGCTCGAGCTGTTCGACGGCGTGACGCTGACCTGGCCGCTCGTGGGTTGGACGGCGAAGGAATTCCGGATCGTGGGCCGGGCCTTCTCGCGGCAGGGGGCTGTGCTGCTCACGCTGAAGGAAACGACGGCTGCGATCTTCACGTGGGGCGCAGGCTTTCGACCCGACGGCTATGCATCGAACAGCGGGCTACCGAAGCCCTGGGACATTCATCCGCCGGTGATGCTGTCGATCAGCAGCGGGGAGGGCGAGCTCGTCATCCAGAGCGACGGCACCGTCGTCAACGGTGTGCGTGTCACCTGGGCGCCGATCGCCGATCAATCCATCCTCAGTGGGGGATACGTCGACCTCGACGTGCGTGTGCTTCCAGATGGGGCATGGGTTCGCTATAGCGCACCTGGCGACGCAACGGAACTGAAGTTCACGGGGGTGGCCGACCTGTCGTTGATCCTCTTGCGCCTGCGCACGCGCAACAGTCTGACCGCCAGCGACTGGGGCCCGAGCGCGATGCACCGCGTCATCGGCAAGACCGAGCCGCCGCCCAACATGGAGAACCTTGCGATCGCCGGCAGCGTGCTCTCGTGGTCACTTCCGCGGCGCGTGCCCGACCTGGCGGGCTTCATCTTTCGTTTTCACTACGGAAGCAACCTCGACTGGGGCAGCGCGACTCCCTTGCACGATGGCGTGATCACCGAGATCCCCTATGACCTGGTCAGGCGGCCCGGCGGCGTCGTCACCATCATGGGCAAGGCTTTGGACACCAGCGGCAACGAATCGCTGAAAACTGCCGACATCGTGATGAATCTGGGTGACCCGCCCATCGCGAACATCGTTGAAGCGTGGGACTTCGGCGCGCTCGGCTGGCCCTTTGCCGCGGGTGAACAGGCCGGCTGGACCTTGGTCGCAGGAAAGCCCACGGCGGACGATCTCGACTCCTTCTACGGCACCGACGACCAGAGCTTCTACGGGCAAGACAACGACCCGTTCTATAAAGCCAGCGCCTATGCCGAGATGACCTACGTGAGCCCTGAGGTCTCGCTCAATGCCGCGCTTGCAGGCTCAGTGATGACGATCGTTGCCGACACCTTGGGCATCGATCTGAAGATCGACTATCGGCTCTCCGGCCCTGGCTCGTTCTATGGGCCCGACGCTTCCTCTTTCTACAACGTCGACGACGACGCCTCGTTCTATCTGCCGCCTGGCGAATGGCAGCCCTGGCCAGGTCAGATCGTCGTCGCGAACGATGTCTACCAGTTCCGCGTTCGCCTTGGCGCCGGCGCAACGCAGGGCGTGCTCGAGCAGCTCATCGTGACCGTCGACGCCCCCGACATCGAGGAAGAGATCCCCAACCTCGCGATCAGCGCCGCTGGCACCGTCATTCCGTGGTCGAAGAACTTCACTTCGATCAAGACCATTCAGGCCACGTTGCAGGCCAACGGCAGCGGCGCGCGCACGGTCGAGATCACCAAGATCTCGCCGCTCACGGCAGTGGTCCGGGCTTTCGACTCCACACACACCGCAGTTTCTGGCGCCACCGCCGACATCACTTTGAAAGGATATTGATATGCCCGCACCTCCCGCAAGAATTGAAATCTCCGGCGCGTATCCCGTGCCCTCCAGCGGGCAGGCCCGCGTTGGCTTCGGCAAGCTCTGGGACTGGCTCACCGGCGTGCTGGGAAACGGCGCTGGCACGCCCGCAGAGGCACGTCTGGCCCTCGGCATGGGGCCAGTCATCAGCTTTCGCAATCGCGCGCGCAATCCGAATTTCCTCGTCAACCAGCGGGCCAAAGCTGGAGCGGTTGTGCTCGCCGCTGGCGTCTATGGGCACGACGGTTGGAAGGCCGGAGCAGCAGGCTGCAGCTATACGTTCGCCGCTTCCGGCGCTGACATCGTCATCACCATCACTGCCGGGTCGCTCGTGCAGCCGATCGAGGGCAACATGATCGAGGGCGGCGACTATGTCATGTCGTGGTTCGGCACTGCCCAAGGGAAGATCGGCGCCGGTGCGTTTGCGGCCAGTGGCGTGACCGCAAGCGGGGTCACGCCCAACGCGAACCTGTCCGTCGAGTTCGGCATCGGCACGCTGTCTCGCGTGCAGCACGAGCCCGGCCTCGTGCCCACGCCTTACGAGCGTCGCCCGCTTACCTTCGAAGAGCTGCTTTGCCGCCGCTACTTCCAGCTGGTTTACACGGGAGCTCGCTTTCAGGCGAACGCACCAGGTCAAGCCACTTCCTCACAGGTCAATCTGCCCGTGCTGATGCGCGCGACGCCCAACGTCGCAACGTTCACCGCCGGATCTGCCGTCAATGCTGCGGCCTTCAATTACGTCGCCGGATCTCCCCGAGGCTTTCGCTGTGAACTTACCGCCTCGGCGGCCGGAGATTCCTACGTCGTCGACAACGTCACTTCTGCTTCCGCGGAGATCTAACACATGTACACGCAATTTCCAGATCGCATCGTGCGCGATGACGGCGAAACCATCTTCGTGGACCCGGAAAACACCGCCTATCAAGCCTTTCTCGCGTGGGTTTCCGAAGGCAACGAACCAGCGTCACCGGCGGGCCCGACGCTCGAGCAGCGCGCGGCGGCCATGCTCGCAGCCGTCCACGCACACCTGAACGACGCCGCGCGCGCCAAGGGCTACGACAGCATCCTTTCGGCAGCGCTGCGTGCTGCGCTACCGGCCAGTCCGTTCCATGCGGAGGGCGTGGTCTTTGGCACCTGGATGGATCTGGTCTATGCGAAGTGCTACGAGGTGCTGGCCCAGGTGAAGGCCGGCAATGTCACCGAGCCGACGCTCGACGAGCTCCTTGCCATGCTGCCCGACCTGGTGTTGCCGGCGTAAGCGCACAGACGATGGAAGATTTCCTCAAGATCTTCGGCCTGGCGAAGGAGTACCTCGGGCCGGCCGTTGCGATGGCGCTCGCCGGCGGCTGGTATCTCTTCCGGCAGAAGAACGCCGATGCCGTCGCAGGAGCCAATGCCGAGGGAACGATCGGCGCCATCAACTCCTGGAAGGAAATCGCCGGCAACGAGAAGCTGCGTGCCGACGCCGAGCGCGAGGCGCGACTCACCGCGGAAGCACGCGCCGACAGCTTTGCGAAAGAGCGCAACGACGCCATGCAGCAGGTGTGGAAGCTGTCGGGCCAGGTCGAGGCGCTCACCGCTCAGCTCGCCGCTACACAGCAGCAGCTGGAGCAGCTGCGCCAGAAGGTCGCAACCATGGAAGGAGGCGCCAGTGCAAAACCCTGATGCCAAGCCCAAGTTCACGATCATGCGGCGCGCCTTCGAGTCCCTGATGGTCCTCGGCGGCCTGGCCGGAGGCGGCATGGCACTCGGCTACTACGCCGCCGTACAGGTCGAGCGTGCAAACCATGTTCAGGAGATCGCCCGGCTGCAGGGCGCATACGGCTTGACGATCGAGGCGCTCACCAAACGCCTCGATGCCACGGCGGACAGGACAGCGAAAGCTGCCACCAAGGTGGATGCAGCCGCCAACACGGTGGGCGACGTCGTCGACAAGGTCGACGCGGCCGCGTCGAAGGCAGACCGCGCGGCACGCGCTGCCGTGACCACTGCGGCGAAGGCGGCTGCCGTCACGAAGCAGACGCCGGCCCCGTCGGTGGCGGTGCAGCCCGAGGTCGTCAACCGCGAGATCCGGCGCGCTAACGAGCGCATCGGGCAAGGGGAGCGCAGATGAGGAGCGTCGTCCTGGCGCTGCTCCTCGCCGGCTGTGCCGCCCAGCCCATTCCCGAGCGCAAATGCCCGCCGCTGCCGGAATTGTCGGCGCGCGCCGGCGCAGAGGAACGGGCGAATCACTACGCCGTTGTCATTCGCCTGTACGCGCAGTGCGCGGGGGCACCTTCAGGAGACCAATAATGAAACGCACTGCACAGCAATGGCTGCAGATCCTCTCGAGCTGTGGCGTGAAGCTGGCCACCGCACAGCGCTGGGCTGACGTCTTCGCCGATGAGATCAAGGGCAGCACATTCAGCAAGGGCGACATCGAACTGGTCGACTTCCTTCCGACCATCCTGCACGAGTCGATGATGCTCGAGCGGATGGAGGAAAGCCTCGACTACGCTGCCGACAGGCTCGTCGCGGTCTTCGGCGCGCATCGCATCACGCCGGCGCAGGCGCTGCAGTACGGCCGCATTCCGGGCAAGCAGACCGCCGACCAGCGTGCGATCGCGAACATCGTCTACGGCGGTGAGTGGGGGCGCAAGAACCTCGGGAATGTCGGCCCCAACGACGGCTGGACGTATCGAGGCCGCAGTCCTGGCCAGATCACGGGCCTTGCCAACTACGCGCGCGTCGGCGATCTGATCGGCCAGAACCTCGTCGGCATCCCCGACCTGCTCAGTCAGCCGCGGTTCGCGCTGGATGCCTTCATCGCCTGGTGGGAGGACCGCATTCCCGACGCGATGCTCGGTGAGACCACCAGCATCCGCAAGCGCGTGAACGGCGGAGCCCTCGGCCTGGCTGAAGTGCAGGCCCTCACCACCAAGGCACGCGCCGCGCTGGAGGCATGACCATGGACTTCGATTGGAAAGCGACTGTCGGCGCAATCGCCCCCGGCCTGGCCACCGCCTTGGGCGGCCCGCTCGCCGGCGCCGCGGTGAAGGTCATCGCCGACGAAGTGCTAGGGCGTCCCGACGCCTCAGAGCAGGACGTGGCGACAGCGCTGGGCAGCGGCAGCCTTACGGGCGAGCAGATCGTCGCGCTCAAGGCGGCCGAGCAGTCCTTCCAGGTGGAGATGGCGAAGATCGATCAAGCCAGCCAGGCCACCGCCATCGATGACACCAAGAGCGCACGTCAGCAGACGGTCGACTTGGCGAAGGAGCAATCCGCGATCGCGTGGGCGGCGCCGGTGATTTCGACCATCATCGTGGCGGGGTTCTTCATTGTGGTCGCGTTGCTGTTCTGGGTAGAACGCACTTGGGATGAACGCACCGCGGGGCTGCTGAACAACTTGTTTGGTGCCCTGACGATCTCCTTTGGACAGGTCTGCAACTACTGGCTCGGTTCGTCGGCTGGCTCGCGGCGAGCGGGCGACTCGGTGCGCAAGATCGCCGAGCAGTCGACGAAGTAGTCCATCTGCAAGGCCCGGATCTCGTGAACGCGCTGCGCTCGCGGGACGTGTCGAGTAGGCCCGTACTGCGGCTTTCGGCTGTTGGAGGTGGCCCGTGCCGGCGGCGGCCGCACTGGCCAGCGGTAAGTAACCCCTGCGGGGTAACTGCCCCAGAGGCGCATGGCTTTAGGCCTCGAATGCTTCGGTCGCGCTCAAAATCAAGGCGCCACCGGAGACCAAAAATGCTCTCTAGCTTTCTGCGGTTCCCACCCAGCGAAAGTGCCTACAGGCGCAAGTTCCTGGACAACACGGACGAGAACCTGTTCATGGGATCGTTCGAGAGCTTCGCGGCAGCCGAGGCCGGCGCGCCGCCCTCCAAGGCCGTGGGCTACGCCAACGCAGACGTGGGCGAGCTCTACAGCCCCCAGATTTATTTTTACGATTACCCGAGCCTGTTCTGGCTGAGCCGCTCCATCGATGCGGGCCTAACGCGCATCTTCGACCTGGGCGGCCACGTCGGCATCAAGTACTACGCCTTCCGCCGCGTGCTGAGCTATCCCGACACCCTGCGGTGGACCGTGTGCGATGTGCCCGGCGTGGTCGAGAGCGGCCGCGCTATGGCCCTAAAGCGCCAGGCCACCGCGCAGCTCGACTTCACCACCGACTACCGCGACGCGAGCGGCTGCGATGTGTTGTATGCCTCCGGCAGCCTGCAGTACCTGCCCGTGCGCATGGACGCGATTCTTTCCTCGCTGCCCACGAAGCCCAGGCGGATCATCATGAACACCACGGCCGTGCACCCGGAGCGCACGATCTTCACGCTCAACAGCATCGGCGTGGCCGTGTGCCCCTACCGCATTCAGCACCACGACGAGCTGCTCGCCGACCTGGCACGCTCCGGCTACAAGAAGCGGGACGTGTGGCGCAACGAGGGCAAGCCGATCGAGGTGCCCTTCGTGAGCGGCGGCGACAAGCCCTACTACGCGGGTTGCTGCTTCGACTTGGCGGCAGGGGAGACCTCAAACGGCCAGGGCCAGGGTGGGTGAGATGCTGCTCGGACGAAAATTAGGCATCAGTACGAACACGGTGCTCAATTCCGCGGCAAGCCGCCGCAAGCCCGAGCGGCACCTCGGCGGCGACTCTATTTTTTTGAACTGAGCTTAAGACTGGGTGAAACCCTTGTTCCGGAAAGCTCAACTGCCGTGCGAAAGCCGATGCAGGAGTCGAAACGATTGGTGAGCCGGATCACTCAGCCAAGTGCTGGCTGCTTGATGCGCAATCGCATGCGCTTTTTTCCATAGCTTGCAGCGGGCTAAGGCCTCGCCGGAAAGCGCGCCCGGTCCGCGGAGGGCGTCCTCCGCCCAAGCCTCGAAGCACGACACCAGTTGCTCAGTATCGGAGAAGCACTCCTCCAGCGAGCGCAAATAGAGGTCGGCTGCAACCATTGTGTCTTGCAAGGTTGGGCGACTGCCCTCTATCTCCACCGAGAGCAGCCGTCCCCCGCTGGTGACGAAATGGTTCATGCTTGAAGTATATGTACTTCTTATTACAATTGCACGCGGCACGCTACGTGTGCTCGCGCACGGCAATGATCTGAGGATTCCGTCTGACCTTCACGGGACCGTAAGGGACATATTCTTGATCGATGCAACAGGTTTTCAGCTTGATCGAAGAGTTGCGCGCGCTAGGCATCAAGGTCCCCCCTTATCCGCTTCTCGAAATATTGCCGGGACCGGCCGAATACGACGTCCACGGCGTACACCTCCAAGCCCGAGTCGATGATTTTGAAGCGCGAGTGATCTTGTGGCGGAAGAAGGTAGTCGAACTGCACTCGAAGCACGTCCCGCCGAAGGGCTGATCTCGGTCGCCAGCAGTTGCCTCTTGATGGGGAACGGGTCAGCCCTATCTGCGCCGGGCACCGCTCGTGTCAGTGAAGGAATTTAACGTAGACGAGCTCTGGGTCGCCGTCGTCAAGGTTTTCAACGATGCCGCTACGTTGAAAGCCTGCCTTCAAAATGAGCTGTTGGGATGCAAGGTTGGAATGGTTTGTGGATGTGAAGAGCTTGCGCGTTTTGCACGCTGCCTCGGCAGCCGAAAAAAGCCACAGTCCTACTCCCTGGCGCCGATGCGCAGGTGACACGACCACCAAAGCTACAAAGCCATGGTCAAAAAAGTCATGCGTGAGCACGACGTAGCCGACGATTCGACCGTCGTCGGTTGCGACAAAACAGCGTTGTTGCTCCACGGATGTGGCAATGAATTGCGCCCGATCACGGCTCGAAGCCGCATAAACATCGCATTCGCGTATAGCCGGTATATCGTCGGAAAATGCCTTGCGAACCTGCATTGACCTACGCTCCGCGCACGCGATCGCGCAGGATCTCGACCGGCCCGATGCCGTCGTAGACGACCTCGTTGGTCTTCAGCGAAGTAACCGTCCAGCGCTCGCCGGGCGTGACCTTGTAGTCGCCTGGCGTGTGCGGCAACTCGCGCTCCTCGTGCACGTCCTGCCCGAGCCATGACGGCGCGCGGAGGATGGTGGTCTGGTCGTTGAAAAAGTCAGGTTGGCTCATGGGTTCCATTGTCGTTTGGGTGGGTGTCTAGTCATCCTCCAGACGCCCCGCCGGCACGACGTGCCAGACCTGACGGTGCTCAAGCGTCCTGCTTTCTCCGTCGATGGAGTCTGAGCAAAGCTCGGTCCCCGCCAGCAGGAAGCCGGGACCTTTGTACGGCAGCACCACCGGGTCGGAAATCCTCCCGGCAGAGCGCCCCTGTGGGACGCCCCAGTGCTCGAAGAGCATCACCTCAACCAGATTGCGGTTGGAGTTGTTTTTTTCGCGGTCGGACTCGCGGATCACGACGGTTACGCGCAACGGCGAATCACGCTCTCCAGGCCTCAAGCGCAGGCCAAGTCGCATCAGGGGGGTTACATGGGCTAAAAACACTGTACAAGCATACAGTTATTTTTGAGCGCAGAATTCGCCGATGTGCAACCGATACATCTCCCCAGAGACGGCGGAAGCGGAGCGCTTCTGGCGCATCGACGAGCGGCGCAGCCGGCGCAACCCGCTGCAGGGCCCGTTGACGGTGTTCCCGCGGTCACAGGCGCCGTTCATCCGCCGCGCGAAGGATGAGACCGGCTACGAGCGCGAGCTGGTCATCGGGCAGTGGGGCCTGATCCCTTGGTTCGCCAAGGAGCCGAAACTCAAGTTCCCGACGAACAACGCGCGAAGCGAGGAACTCGAGCAGAAGGCCAGCTACAAAGACCCCTGGAAGCGTGGTCAGCGCTGCATCATTCCGGCTTCCAGCTTCGACGAGCCGAACTGGGAGAGCCGGAGAAATCAGTGGTGGCAATTCCGCCGCGCAGACGGCACGCCGTGGGGCCTGGCCGGCCTATGGAACACCTGGACCGACAGGACGACGGGGGAGGTGCACGAGAGCTACACGATGCTCACGCTGAACGCCGATGAGCACCCGTTGATGAACCGGATGCACAAGCCCGACCCGAAGTTGGCGCCCGACAAGCAGGACAAGCGCAGCGTCATCCCTATCGAGTTCGGCGACGTCGACCTCTGGCTGGCCGGCACGGTGGAGGAGGCGAAGCAGTTGCTCAAGCTCGCGCTGGTCGAAGAGTTCGACGCGGGGCCGATCCCGGTGTTGGAGCCAAGTACGCGATAATTGTGTCTTGCAACGACGAGACCCAGGCGAGGGTGGATAGGCGGAGCAGAAGAGTGTTTTGGGTAGCCGCACGCTAACTCGTTGATGTGATTGGACTGGTTCCGATTGCAAATCCGTCTAGCCCGGTTCGACTCCGGGTCGCGCCTCCACCTTCTCGTTCAACAAGATTCGACCTGTCCTTCAAGCCCCGCCAACCGACGTTGCCGGGGCTTGTTTTGTTTGGGTTATCGTCGATGTTCAACCTGACGCCCGGATGGTGAAATTGGTATACACATCGGACTTAAAATCCGCCGCTTCCTTGATCGGGGCATACGGGTTCGACCCCCGTTCCGGGTACCAAACTTACATGGGAGCACTCGATGCCTCGCTACAACGCTCCATTTGAAATCCACGTGCACGGCGATGTGCCGCTGCGTTCGGACGTGAGCTTCGACCAGATCCAGGAGGCGCTCAAGCCCCTGTGGGCGTACGCCGGCGCGAAGTCGCTGGCCGACGGTGCCACGAGCACCTACGAAGAAGAGCCGGGCATCCGCTTCGAGCAAAAGGACCACACGCTGCAGATCTGCTGGACCGTGCCGGGCGACGAAGATTTTCGTCAGGCGCTCGACGAGATGTGCATGGCACTGAACGAGCTTTCCGACCGTGGCGCGGCCATCGAGGTCACCTTCTACGACACCGACTTCGACGAGGAAGAGGGCGACCCCGACGAAGAGTCGCGCGACGACTTCCTGATGCTGTTCGTCGGCCCCAACCCGGCCGCGATCATGCAGGTGCAGCGCGACCTGTTGGTGGAAGACGTCATCAACCTCATGGAGCGCCACTTCGACGGCGCCGAGCTGGGTGGTGTGGTGTCCGAGATCGACCGCCTCTTCAGCGACCGTTTCGACGCACTCGTGAACTCGCTCGAGATCGGCAAGCGCCCCCGCGGCACAGGCGGCCCCGGCAGCGGCGGCAGTGGTGGTGGCCATGGCGGCGGTCGTCGCCCGCGTCACCTGCACTGACCGGCCCGCGCGGGCCTTCCAGGCCCTCTTAGGCCTTTCTAGGCGCTCTCAGGGCGATTGCTGCAGCAACGACTTCGGCACCTTGTAGCGCTCGCCGTCGTAGCGCAGCGTCACGGCACTGAACTTCGCCGGCAGCGTCTTCTCCACGCAGCCTTGGTCTTCTTCCTGCTGCGCGCGGCTTTGCACCAGCGTGCGCGACAGCTGCAGGTCGGCAAAGCCGTTGCTGACCGCCTTGCCGACCGACAGCATGGTGCGCAGCTTCTCGAAGTGCCCGGTGCAGGTGGCGTCCCAGCCGCCGTTGTCGTGGTCGAGCTCGACCTCCTGCAGCACCTGGCGGAACTGCTTGCCGTGGTGCACGTAGAGCCGCACGGTTTCGCTCGCCAGCGGGCTACCCGGTGCGCTGGTGCCGCGGTAGCGCACGCGCACGCCGAAGGCGCGGGCCTCGCTCGACAGCACGTAGCGCGAGGTGTCGATGCGGATGTCCTGGATCGAGGTGGTCGCGTCTTCGTCGAGCGCCTCGGGCTGCATGAGCCGGCCTATGACGGTGTCGCGCTCGGTGTTGCCGTTGTCGGGCCGCTGGATCAGCAGGATCTCGAGGTCGAACACCTTGGCGCCGCGGTCGGTGGTTTCGCGCGGCATCGGCAGCACGACGATGCTGCGCCCGGGGAAGGCCGGCCAGATCTTGCAGGCGGCGAGCCGCTCGTCGAGCGGGCGGTTGGGATGCAGCTTGGCGTGCATGCGCTCGGCCAGGCCGCTCTCGCAGGCTGCGTGGCTCAGGCCGGCGGCCGAGAGGCACAGGAGGAGGGCACTCTGGCGGAGAAAGCGCATGAGGGCGATCAGGTCAGGCCGCGGTGGCCGCGGGAAGCCCGAGCCATCGTGCGGCCGCGGCTTCGAGCACGGCGACGTGGCCGCTGCTTTCCAGGCGCAGCGTGCCGTTGCCGTTGCTGTCACCCGCGAGTTGGCCGGCGGACGTCAGCAGGCGCCGCGTCTGCTGCGCCACGGGCACGCCGGTATCGATGAAGCGCAGCGTGGCCGGCGCATGCCGGGCCAGCGCGTCCTTCACGAGCGGATAGTGGGTGCAGCCGAGCACCACGGTGTCGACGTCGGTGGGGCCGTTGCCTAAGGGCCCGGCCTCGGTCATGTAGCGCTCGCACAGCGTCGCGATGCCAGCCGCGTCGAAGCCTTCGATGGCTTTCACGAGGCCGTCGCAGGGCACCGGCCGTACCTCTGCCGAGCCGGCGAACGATGCGCGCAAGGCGGCGTATTTGGCGCTGGCCAGGGTGCCGCGCGTGGCCATCACCGAGACGTGTCCGGTGCGGCTCGCCGCCACGGCGGGCTTGAGACCGGGCTCCAGGCCCACGATCGGCAGCGCGGGGTGTTCGGCCCGCAGCAGGTGAATGGCGGCGGTCGTGGCCGTGTTGCAGGCCACCACAAGCGCCTTGATGCGGTGTTCCCGCACCAGGTGCTCGACCACCGCGCGCGACCGCTCGATGACATAGGCGTCCCCGCGCTCGCCGTACGGTGCATAGGCCGTGTCGGCGAAATACACGAAGTTCTCGTGCGGCAACTCGGCCCGCAGCGCGGCCAGCACGCTGAGGCCACCGACCCCGCTGTCGAAGACGCCTATGTCGCTCAAGCTTCTTCCATCATGATGGTCTTGAACTCGCCGCTGGCGATGCGCTTCTGCCACTCGGCCGGGCCGGTGATGTGCGCGCTGGTGCCGCCGGCGTCGACCGCCACCGTCACGGGCATGTCGACCACGTCGAATTCATAGATGGCTTCCATGCCCAGGTCCGAGAAGCCCACCACCTTGGCGGTCTTGATGGCCTTGCTCACGAGGTAGGCGGCGCCGCCCACGGCCATCAGGTAGGCGCTCTTGTGCTTCTTGATGGCTTCGATGGCGACCGGTCCGCGCTCGGCCTTGCCGATCATCGCGATCAGGCCGGTCTGGGCCAGCATCATTTCGGTGAAGCCGTCCATGCGCGTGGCGGTGGTCGGACCGGCGGGGCCCACGGCCTCGTCGCCGACCGGATCGACCGGGCCGACGTAGTAGATGACGCGGTTCGTGAAGTCCACCGGCAGCTTCTCGCCCTTGGCCAGCATGTCCTGGATGCGCTTGTGCGCCGCGTCGCGGCCGGTGAGCATCTTGCCGTTCAGCAGCAGCGTGTCGCCGGGTTTCCAGCTCGCCACTTCGGCCGGCGTGAGCTTGTCGAGGTCGACGCGCTTGCTCTTCTTTTCGTCGGGTGCCCAGTTGACGTTGGGCCACAGGTCGAGCGAAGGCGGGTCGAGGTACACCGCGCCGCTGCCGTCCATCACGAAGTGCGCATGGCGGGTGGCCGCGCAGTTGGGGATCATCGCCACGGGCTTGCTGGCCGCATGCGTCGGGTACATCTTGATCTTGACGTCCAGCACGGTGGCCAGCCCGCCCAGGCCCTGCGCGCCGATGCCCAGCGCATTGACCTTCTCGTACAGCTCGATGCGCAGCGCCTCGACCTTGCTGAGTTCGGCGCCCGATGCCTTCTTGGCCTGCAGCTCGTGCATGTCGAGGTCGTCCATCAGGCTTTCCTTGGCCATCAGCGCGGCCTTCTCGGCGGTGCCGCCGATGCCGATGCCCAGCATACCCGGCGGGCACCATCCTGCGCCCATGGTGGGCACCGTCTTGAGCACCCAGTCGACCACGCTGTCGCCAGGGTTCAGCATGACCAGCTTGCTCTTGTTCTCGCTGCCGCCGCCCTTGGCCGCGACCGTCACTTCGACGGTGTTGCCCGGCACGATCTCGGTGAAGATCACCGCGGGCGTGTTGTCCTTGGTGTTCTTGCGGTCGAACTGCGGGTCGGCCACGACCGAGGCGCGCAGCGTGTTGTCGGGGTGGTTGTAGCCGCGGCGCACGCCTTCGTTGATGGCGTCGTCCAGGCTGCCGGTGAAGCCGCCCCAGCGCACGTCCATGCCGACCTTGAGGAACACGTTGACGATGCCGGTGTCCTGGCAGATCGGGCGGTGCCCCGTGGCGCTCATCTTGCTGTTGGTGAGGATCTGCGCAATGGCGTCCTTGGCCGCGGGGCTCTGTTCGCGCTCGTAGGCACGGGCCAGGTGGGCGATGTAGTCGGCGGGGTGGTAGTAGCTGATGTACTGCAGCGCGGCGCTGATCGATTCGATCAGGTCGGCCTGCTGGATCGTGGTCGTCATGGTGGGGGGCTTTTATTGGAGTGTGAAACGCGGGAAACGCCCCCCGATTATCTCAGCCACCGCCCACGGGCTGCAGTGCTACCTTGCCGCGGCCCGGGCCTGGGCAATCCAGTCGTCGAACAGCTGCTGATGCACCCGGATCCACCCGTCCGCATGCTGCTCCACGTCCTTCTGCGTGTTGGCGCCCTGGCTCATGCGCAGGTTCTGTGCGTTGATGTCGCTGATCGGCAGCTTCATCACCTCGAACAGCTTGGCCGCGGCCGGGTTCTTCTCGATGAAGGCGCGGTTGGCGACGATCTGTTCCTGGTTGGCCTGGAAGCCGTAGTTCCTGCCGTTCGGCAGCTGCGTGTCGGCCTTGCCCTCCTGCGACGAAGAAAAAGGCACCTGCAGCCACACCACGTCGGTTCCCGGGCGCAGCACCGCGCTTACCCAGTACGGCGTCCACGTGTAGTACAGCACCGGCTTGTCCTGCTTGAAGCGGGCGATCGTGTCGGCCATCAGCGCGGCATAGCTGCCCTGCTTGTGCGTGACCGTGTCGCGCAACTGATAGGCGCCCAGGTGGTTCTCGATGGCCAGCTCGCAGCCCCAGCCGGGGTTGCAGCCCGTCAGGTCGGCCTTGCCGTCGCCGTCGGCGTCGAACAGCTTCGCGATGGCCGGGTCCTTCAACTGCGCGATGTTCGTGATGTTGTATTGCTCGGCCGTCCTGCGGTCGATCAGGTACCCCTGCACCGCGCCGTCGGAATACACACCCTTGCGCCACAGCTTGGCGTCGCCGCCGCTGTTCTTGTAGAAGTCGGCGTGCAGCAGGCTCCAGTGGTTGGCCATGAAGGTGGCGTCGCCGTTGGCAATGGCCAGGTGCTCCGTGGCGGGCTCCAGGTCCTTCATGGGCTCGACGGTGTAGCCGAGCTTTTCGAGCCCGCGCATCACCAGCAGCGTCTGGAACGCTTCCTCGGCGAGCGAACTCTTCAGCGGCAGCACGCTCACGCCCTTGCCGGGCAGGTCGCTGGCGGCGTGGGCCACGTTCGCGGCCAGGCCGACGGCGACGAAGCCGATGGCCCAAAAACCGCGTGCGATGCCGCGTGAGATGACATTCATTGGCTTCATGCGTCTGGTTTCTCCTTGGCGGTTCATTGCGCTTGCGCGGACAGGGCGGGAACGGGCTCGTTGCCCTGGCGCGAAGACGCGGGGGACGACGAAGGCGAGCCCACCAGCCGCTGCAGCAGGCGCAGCGCGAAGCCCGCAGGCCCGGTGTGCCACCAGCGGCGCCCGGCGCTGCGGCGCGACTTGCCCATGGCCTGCGTCAGGCGGTCCAGCGTGATGGCCAGCAGCACGATGCCCAGGCCGCCCACGGTGGCCAGGCCCATGTCGAGCCGGCCGATGCCGCGCAGCACCATCTGGCCCAGGCCGCCCACGGCGATCATCGAGGCGATCACCACCATCGACAGCGACAGCATCAGCGCCTGGTTGATGCCCGCCATGATCGACGGCATGGCCAGCGGCAACTGCACCTTCACCAGCATCTGCCACGGCGAGGCGCCGTAGGCGCGCGCGGCCTCGATGAGGTCGGGGCGCACCTGGCGCAGGCCCAGGTTGGTCAGGCGCACCAGCGGGGCCAGCGCGAAGATGATCGTCACGATCACGCCCGGCACGTTGCCGATGCCGAACAGCATCACCACCGGCACCAGATACACGAAGGCGGGCGTGGTCTGCATCGCGTCCAGCACCGGCCGCATGATGCGTTGCGCGCGGTCGCTGCTGGCCAGCAGCACGCCCAGCGGCAGGCCGATCACCATGCAGAACACCAGCGAGGTCAGCACCAGCGACAGCGTCACCATCGCTTCAGGCCAGATGCCCAGCATCGCCACCAGCAAGAGCGCCACCGTGGTGCCGATGGCCAACGCACGGCCGGCGAACTGCCAGGCCAGCAGGCCGACGAGGGCGATCATCGCCAGCGTGGGCAGGCCCGTCAGCAGGCTCTGCACCCAGTTCAGCGTGCTGTCAATGGGCAGGCGCACGGTCTGGAAGAAGGGGCGGAAGTGCTCCACCACCCAGCCCAGGCCCTGGTTGATCCAGGACTCGACCGGCAGGGAGCCGTCCCACAGGCGATGCAGCTGGAAGCCGCTGGCAGCGTCGGGCGCGCCGGCCAGTTGATGCGCGGCATCGACCGGCGCGTCGAGCCAGGCGCTGGTGGCCGAGGTGTCAGGCGCGGCGGACATTGCTTCCCACGGATCGACGGGGGAGGGCGTGACAGGCGCGTTCAGGATGGGCGCGTCCATTGCGGGTGCATTCAGCTCGGAAGGAAGTGTGTTGTCGTTCATCGTTCAAGGTCCTTCGTGATTCAGTGCGGTTCGGCGGCGAGCGCGGGGGCGGCGTTGGGCACGACCGGCTCGATGGGCGGCGTTTCGCGGTCGAGGAACTTGAGCAGCGTCGTCTTGCTGATCGCGCCGCAGAAGCGGCCGTCGCTCGCCACCACCGGCAGCGCGCAGGGCGCCTGCGCGAGTTGGCCGATGAGGCCCGCCACGGGCGCCTCGGCGTCGATGCGCGGCAGGTCGGCCAGGAAAGCGCGCTGCAGTCCCAGCGGGCCCGAATGCCCGTCGAGCGCGCCGCGCAGCGTGTCGGCCGACACCACGCCGAGAAAGCGCTTGGTCGGGCTGGTCACGTAGGCGAAGTCGCGGTCCTGGTCTTCGAGCAGCTTGAGCGCCGCGCGCGCGCCGCGCTCGGGGTGCTCGCTGACCACCGTGAGCGACTTGCGCGCGATGTCCGCCGCCTTGAACACGGCCGCCGCGTCCACGCCGCGCACGAAGCTGCGCACGTAGTCGTCGGCGGGACTGCGCAGGATCTCGTCGGGCGTGCCGACCTGGATCACCTGGCCGTCCTTCATGATCGCGATGCGGTCGCCGATGCGCATGGCCTCGTCCAGGTCGTGCGAAATGAAGACGATGGTGCGGCGCTGTTCCTGCTGCAGGCGCAGCAGCTCCGACTGCATTTCGGTGCGGATGATCGGGTCGAGCGCCGAGAAGGCCTCGTCCATCAGCAGGATCGACGGGTCGGAGGCCAGCGCGCGAGCCAGGCCCACGCGCTGCTGCATGCCGCCCGAGAGTTCGTCGGGGTAGCTCGCCCCCCAGCCCGCCAGGCCGACCTGCGCAAGAGCCTTGTCGGCCTGCGCCAGGCGGTCTTTCTTGCTCGTGCCGGAGAGTTCGAGGCCGAAGGCGGTGTTCTCGCGCACCGTCATGTGCGGCATGAGCGCGAACGACTGGAACACCATGCTGATGTCCTTGCGGCGCAACGCGCGCAGCTTGGCGTCGGAGTGTTCGTTGATGTCGGCGCCGTCGATCACGATGCGGCCCGCCGTGGGCTCGATCAGCCGGTTGAGCAGCCGCACGAGGGTGGACTTGCCCGAGCCCGAGAGACCCATGATGACGAAGATTTCTCCAGCCTGGATTTCGAAGGTGGCGTCGAACACGCCGATCGATTGACCGGTGCGCGCCAGGATTTCTTTCTTTGAAAAACCTTGCTGGACCAGTTCCAGGGCCTGCTGCGGCTCGTCGCCGAAGACCTTGAAAACGTGGTCGATGAGAATTCCTTTGGCCATATGCGGGGGCTCCTTGTGATCCCTGTGGAGGGGGTGGACGAACATCGCCACAAGCGGGCGACGGCGACCACGCCATCAGCCGATGGGTTGCCGGGGCGCGCGCAAGACGCGCGCTATGGCCCGGCAGGCCTCAAGGGCTGCCGACAGGCACTGAAGACGACGTGGCGACGAAACCAGTGCCCGCCGGATGCTTCATTCGCAGGGCAACGGGCCTGGTCGAGGGGCGCCGCCTGGATGAGCGTGACGTGGCAATGGGGCCGGACAGATCCGGCCGTTTTGCCGGGCTGGGCCCGGCGGGAGAACCTTGCACCGCGACGGGATTCGGGGATCCGCGAGTAGTGAAGGGGTGACCAACCACCGTCATCATCATGACTTGTTGGTCGTCGGAAGCCTTCGATCATAACTTTTCGGCATGATGAAAGTCAAGACGCAAGGCGTATCGTCATGTCAGCCAGCGGCCAATGGCCCCGTCAGATGCGAGCTACTCGTATTGGCCGATACTCTGACCCGGCACCGCGCCCGCAGCGGCGCAACCTTTCATGATCCCGGAGCTTTTTTCCATGACGACTTCCCACAAGACCCGCGCCGAGCGTGACACCTTCGGCCCGATCGACGTTCCGGCCGACAAGCTGTGGGGCGCGCAAACGCAGCGCTCGCTGCAGAACTTCGACATCTCCGGCGAGCAGCAGCCGCGCGAGATCATCAAGGCGCTGGCCCAGGTCAAGCGCGCGTCCGCCGTGGTCAACCATGCGCTGGGCCTGCAGGACCAGAAGAAGACGAACGCCATCGTCGCGGCCGCCGACGAAGTCATTGCAGGCAAGCATCCGGGCGAGTTCCCGCTGGTGGTGTGGCAGACCGGCTCGGGCACGCAGACCAACATGAACGTAAACGAAGTGCTGGCCAACCGCGCGAGCGAAATTCTCGGCGGAGAGCGCGGGGAAGGGCGCCTCGTGCACCCGAACGACGACGTCAACCGCAGCCAGTCGAGCAACGACGTGTTCCCGACCGCCATGCACGTGGCCGCCGTGGAAGCCATCACGCACAAGCTGCTGCCCGCCATTGCCAAGCTGCGCGGCACGCTCGACCAGAAGGCGAAGGACTTCGCCGACATCGTGAAGATCGGCCGCACCCACCTGCAGGACGCCACGCCCCTCACGCTGGGCCAGGAGTTCTCGGGCTATGTGGCACAACTGGCGCACGGCGAGGCGCATGTGCGCGCCGCGCTGCCGCACCTGAGCGAACTGGCACTGGGCGGCACGGCCGTCGGCACCGGGCTGAACGCGCCCAAGGGTTATGCGGAACAGGTGGCCGCCGAGCTGGCGAAGCTCACGGGCCTGCCCTTCATCACCGCGCCGAACAAGTTCGAGGCCATGGCCAGCGTCGATGCGCTGGTGCATGCCCACGGCGCGCTGAAGACGCTCGCGGCCAGCATGAACAAGATCGCCAACGACGTGCGCTGGCTCGCCAGCGGCCCGCGCAGCGGCATCGGCGAACTGAGCATTCCCGAGAACGAACCCGGCTCGTCGATCATGCCGGGCAAGGTCAACCCGACGCAGAGCGAAGCCGTCACGATGCTGGCCGCGCAGGTGTTCGGCAACGACGTGGCCATCAACATCGGCGGCGCTTCGGGCAACTTCGAGCTGAACGTGTTCCGCCCGATGGTGGCGCACAACTTCCTGCAGAGCGTGCGCCTCCTGGCCGACGGCATGGTGAGCTTCAACGACCACTGCGCCGTGGGCATCGAGCCGAACCGCGAACGCATCACGGAACTGGTGCAGCGTTCGCTGATGCTGGTGACGGCGCTGAACACGCACATCGGCTACGACAAGTCGGCCTACATCGCCAAGAAGGCGCACAAGGAAGGCACGAGCCTGCGTGAAGCGGCGATTGCCTCGGGGCACCTGACGGCCGAGCAGTTCGACCAGTGGGTGGTGCCGGAGAACATGACGGGCCGTTGATCCGGCCAACCCCATGACGCCATGAAAAAAGGACCCTCGCGGGTCCTTTTTCGTTGGGGTCGATCAGTACCCGATCGTGTAGCGCTGGCGCGGGTGCGCAGGCTTTTCCAGCTCGTCGATGAACGCGATCGCGTAGTCCTCGAAGCTGATCCAGCTGCGGCCTTCGGCGCTCACCAGCAGGTCGTCGGTGCCCAGGCGGAACTTGCCCGTGCGCTCGCCTTCCACGAATTCGGCGGAGGGCGACAGGAAGGTCCAGTCGAGCTCCTTCTCGTTGCGCAGCGCTTCCAGGAACACGCCGCCGGCCGAGGCTTCGGCGCGGTAGGCGTCGGGAAAGTTCGGCGTGTCGATCACCTTCAGGCCCGGCGCGGCGAACAGGCTGCCGGCGCCGCCGACCACCAGCAGGCGCTTCACGCCCGCGCGCTTGACCGGCTCGACGATGGCCGCGGGCGGCACGGTGGCGAAGTGCGCGGCGCTGAACACGGCGTCGTGGCCGGCCAGGGCTTTCTCGAGCGCGGGCGCGTCCAGCACGTCGACGTCGACGGCCTTCACGTTGGCGCGGCCAGCCAGCTTGGCGCTGGCCGTGCGGGCAATGGCCGTGACCGTGTGGCCCCGGCGCAGGGCTTCTTCGAGAAGGCGGCCGCCGGCGCGTCCGGTGGCGCCGATGATGGCGATGTGGCTCATGAGGGACTCCTGTCGAAAGACTGAAAGTGGATGGGATGAAGCTCATCTTAGGTTTCTGATTTCGAAAGAAAAACCTCGATTTGCGCGCTTGTTTATTTCTAAAATCGTTCGAATGGACCGACTGAATGCAATGCGGGTGTTCGTGAACGTGGTGGACGCGGGCAGCCTTTCGGCCGCGGCCGACAAGCTCGACATGTCCCGTCCCGTGGTCACGCGCTATGTGGCC
This sequence comes from Variovorax sp. AC103, assembly GCF_979254005.1. Lineage (NCBI taxonomy): Bacteria > Pseudomonadati > Pseudomonadota > Betaproteobacteria > Burkholderiales > Comamonadaceae > Variovorax > Variovorax sp. AC103. The sequence continues at coordinate 194,612 of NZ_CEEDFC010000011.1, forward strand.
GAGTTGGAGCAATGGACCGGGGCTCGGCTGCTCCACCGCACCACGCGCCGCCTGAGCCTCACGGCGGCCGGCGCCGAACTGCTGCCGCGCTGCCGACAGGTGCTGGAACTCGCGCTCGACATGCAGGCCGCCGTGCGTCACCCGGCCGAGGCACCGAGCGGGCAGTTGCGCATCACCACCAGCACCTCGTTCGCGCAGGCGCAGCTGGCCGATGCGGTGGCCGACTACGTGCGGCTGTATCCGGGCGTGGCGGTCGACCTGGTGCTGCTCGACCGCGCGGTGAACCTGGTGGACGAGCGCATCGACCTCGCCATCCGCGTTGCGGCGGAGATCGATCCGAACCTCATCGCGCGCCGGCTCACCGACTGCCGCTCGGTGGTGTGCGCCTCTCCGGGCTACCTGAAGGAGCACGGACAGCCGCTGCGTGTGGAAGAGCTGGCGCAGCGCAACTGCCTCACGCACTCGTACTTCGGGCGCAGCCTGTGGAACTTCACGCGCAAGCAGACCGGGGAGCCGGCCTCGGTGGCCGTGGGGGGCAATGTGTCGGCCAACGACGCGGCCAGCCTGATGTACCTGGCCCGTGCGGGCGCCGGTGTCGCGATGCTGCCGACCTACCTGGCGGCGCCCTTGCTGCAGGCGGGAGAACTGGTGCGGCTGTTCGCCGATTTCGAGCCGCAGGTGGTGGGCATGTACGCGGTGTATGCCTCGCGCAAGCACATGCCGGCCACCTTGCGCACCATGCTCGACTTCCTGGCCGAGCGCTTCACCGAGGTGCCGGCGTGGGACGCGCCGCGCGCCACCGCTGCATAGGGCGCGCGGGCTTTTTCCGTCAGTGGGGCGCGCTGCCCTGGCTCGCGTTCGCAGTCATCAGCTTGTCGGTGTAGGCGATGGCGATGGCCGAGAACAGGAAGGTGATGTGGATCACCGTCTGTGCGATCAGCACGCGGTCGGTGTAGTTGTCCGCGTTGATGAAGGTCTTCAGCAGGTGAATGGAGCTGATGCCGATGATGGCGGTGGCCAGCTTCACCTTCAGCACCGACGCGTTCACGTGGCTCAGCCACTCGGGCTGGTCGCGGTGGCCTTCGAGGTTCATGCGGCTCACGAAGGTTTCGTAGCCGCCCACGATCACCATGATCAGCAGGTTGGAGATCATGACCACGTCGATCAGTGCCAGCACCACCAGCATGATCACCGTCTCGTTGAGCGCGGCGACCGGCACGGTGGTCTTGTAGCCGATGCTGGTGATGAGGGCCTGCAGCGCCGTCTGGCTGCCGAACGCGGCCTCGACCAGGTGCAGCAGCTCGACCAGGAAGTGCACCACGTACACCGCCTGCGCCACGATCAGGCCCAGGTACAGGGGAAGCTGCAGCCAGCGGCTCGCAAAGATCAGCCGTGGCAACGGCCCCATCGGAAAGGTCCGGGGGGTGGGCGGGTTCCTGGGGTCGAAAGGGTCGGGAGCGGACATCGGCAGACCGGTGGTGGATGACCAAATATTCTAGGGGTGTCCCCAAGTCGCACTCGTGATAACCCTGCGAACTAACATCGGACCGTCAGTGACCCGTAAGTGCGGACGTCGACATTACGGCCGCAGCCATCCAGGAGACAAAAGACATGAGCAGCGCATCCAAGAACATTGAATCCGTCCTGGTCGAGAACCGCGTGTTCCCGCCCGACGCCCGCGCCACCCAGGGCGCACGCATCTCCAGCATGGCCGCCTACGACGCCCTGTGCAAAGAGGCCGAGCAAGACTTCGAAGGCTTCTGGACCCGTCTGGCCAAGGACAACCTGCAGTGGACCCGGCCGTTCACCAGGACGCTCGACGAGTCGAAGGCCCCGTTCTACGAATGGTTCGGCGACGGCGAACTCAACGCCAGCGCCAACTGCCTCGACAAGCACATCGGCACCCCGGTCGAGAACAAGACGGCCATCGTCTTCGAGGCCGACGACGGCAGCGTCACCCACGTCACCTACAAGGAACTGCTCGCCCGCGTGAGCCAGTTCGCCAACGCGCTGAAGGCCGCGGGCATCCAGAAGGGCGACCGCGTCGTCATCTACATGCCGATGACGGTCGAGGGCGTCATTGCCATGCAGGCCTGCGCGCGCATCGGCGCCACCCACAGCGTGGTGTTCGGCGGCTTCTCGGCCAAGGCGCTGCAGGAACGCATCATCGATGCCGGCGCGGTGGCGGTCATCACGGCCAACTACCAGTTGCGCGGCGGCAAGGAGCTGCCGCTCAAGGCCATCGTGGACGACGGCATTGCGCTGGGCGGCTGCGAGTCGATCAAGACCGTGTTCGTCTACGAGCGCACACCCACTGCGTGGACGCGCGTCGAAGGCCGCGACAAGACCTTCGACGAAGCGCTCAAGGGCCAGAGCACCGAATGCGCGCCCGTGCCGGTGAACGCCGAGCACCCGCTGTTCATCCTCTACACCTCGGGCTCCACCGGCAAGCCCAAGGGCGTGCAGCACGCCACCGGCGGCTACCTGCTGTGGGCCAAGCTCACGATGGACTGGACCTTCGACATCCGCCCCGAAGACGTGTTCTGGTGCACGGCCGACATCGGCTGGATCACCGGCCACACCTACGTCGCCTACGGGCCCCTGGCGGCCGGCGCCACGCAGGTGGTGTTCGAGGGCATTCCCACCTTCCCGCACGCGGGCCGCTTCTGGCAGATGATCGAGAAGCACAAGGTGTCGGTGTTCTACACGGCGCCCACGGCGATCCGCTCGCTCATCAAGGCGGCCGAGGGCGACGAGAAGGTGCATCCGAAGAACTGGGACCTCACGAGCCTGCGCATCCTCGGTTCGGTCGGCGAGCCGATCAACCCGGAAGCCTGGATGTGGTACCACCGCAATATCGGCGGGGAGCGCTGCCCCATCGTCGACACCTTCTGGCAGACCGAGACCGGCGGCCACGTCATCACGCCGCTGCCGGGCGCCACTCCGCTGGTGCCGGGCTCGTGCACGCTGCCGCTGCCGGGCATCATGGCCGCCATCGTCGATGAAACGGGCAAGGACCTGCCCAACGGCGCGGGCGGCATGCTGGTCATCAAGCGGCCCTGGCCCTCGATGATCCGCACCATCTGGAACGACCCCGAGCGTTTCAAGAAGAGCTACTTCCCCGAGGAGATGGGCGGCACGATCTACCTGGCCGGCGACGGCGCGGTGCGCAGCGAAGACCGAGGCTACTTCCGCATCACCGGGCGCATCGACGACGTGCTGAACGTGTCGGGCCACCGGCTGGGCACGATGGAGATCGAATCGGCGCTGGTGTCGAAGACCGACCTCGTCGCCGAGGCCGCCGTGGTGGGCCGCCCCGACGACGTCACCGGCGAGGCGGTGTGCGCCTTCGTGGTGCTCAAGCGCGCACGCCCCACCGGCGAGGAGGCCAAGCAGATCGCCAACGAGCTGCGCGCCTGGGTGGCCAAGGAAATCGGCCCCATCGCCAAGCCCAAGGACATCCGCTTCGGCGACAACCTGCCCAAGACGCGCAGCGGCAAGATCATGCGGCGCCTGCTGCGCAGCATCGCCAAGGGCGAGGAGATCACGCAGGACACCTCGACGCTGGAAAACCCGGCCATCCTCGAACAGCTGTCCGAGCGGCTGTAGGACGTGGCCCTCTCTCCGGTCCGCGATGGCGGACCGGCCCTTTGCCTGAGGTAAAACCCGTCGACAAGCCGTGCGCCTCGGCGCGCGCGGCAACCGCCGATGTGTTCGATCTTTCCGAAGGAGGCCCCCATGGGCGTGAGATCCGCTTTTCTTTTTGTGATCGTGCTGCTCATCGCGGCACTGGCCGCGCTGAACTGGGGCGCGTTGTCCACGCCCTCCGAGGTGTGGCTGGGCTTCATGACCGTGACGGCGCCGCTGGGGCTGATCATGCTGGGCCTCACCGTGGTGCTGGCCGCGTTCTTCTTGGTCTACGTGCTGTACCTGCACAGCTCGGTGTTGATCGACACCAAGCGCCACACCAAGGAAATGCAGGTCCAGCGCGACCTTGCCGACAAGGCCGAGGCCTCGCGCTTCACCGAGTTGCGCAACTTTCTCGAAGCACAGGAAAACAAGCACATGGGGCAGAACGCCGACCGGCAGACCGCGCTGCTGGCGCGCCTGGACCAGCTCGAAACCGCGGTGCGGCTGCGCTCGGACCAGACCGACAACACGGTGGCGGCGCACATCGGGCAGCTCGAGGACCGCATCGAGCGCCGGCCCATGCCGTTGGACATCAACCCGCAGGCGTGACGCCTGCCGGGGTACTTACTTCGTAGACAGTACCCAGGCCGCGAGCTTCTTGGCGTCGGCTTCGCTGACTTGGTTGTTCGCGGGCATCGGCACCGGTCCCCACACGCCGGAGCCGCCCTTCATGATCTTGCTGGCAAGGGCGTCGACGGCGCCCTTGTCGTCCTTGTACTTGGCGGCCACGTCCTTGAACGACGGGCCGAGCACCTTGCGCTCGACCGCATGGCAGCTCATGCAGTTCTTCGAGGTTGCCAGGGCCAGGTCGGCCAGCGCGGGCGCGGCGAGTGCTGCAAGGCCGAGGCCCAGGGTTGCCGACAACAAGACTCTTTTCATGGGGATCTATTTGTTAAGTGCTGGGTTACATTCGTCTCAACGCGATTGTAGGTAGCGCCGTGCACGGCGTACGGATGCGTTGCCAATACAACCCGGAGGGATTCGCGATGTGGTTTCTGGCATTAGGCCTGCTTGGCATAGGCCTCAAGTATTTCGAAGTGGGCATGGTCGCCGGCTGGAGCTGGTGGATCGTGCTGTCGCCGTTCGCCATGGCGCTCGCGTGGTGGGCCTGGGCCGATTCGTCGGGCTACACCAAGCGCAAGATCATGGAGCGCGAAGAGCGGCGCAAGCAGGACCGCATCGACCGCCAGAAGACCAACATGGGCATGAAGACCAGCAACGGGCAACGCCGCAGGTAGGGCTCGCTCCCAGGCTCCCAGGCTGCGCGGCACTTTCGTGTCCGCTTCGCCTTCCCCTGCCGGGCGAAACACCTGAGGCCCGGCGGAGCCGGTTCCTCGGTGTTTCACGCCATACCTTGCCTTGGTCAGAACTTGTCGAGCACCGCGCCCGAGCTTGCGCTCGAGGCGTTGAAAGCGAACTTGGCCTGCACGCCGCGCGTGTAGCGCGGGGCGGGGGCCTTCCAGCCTTCGCGGCGCTTGGCGATCTCGGCTTCGGGCACGTTCAGTTCGAGCTTGAGTTCGTGCGCGTCGATGGTGATCGAGTCGCCTTCGTTCACGAAGGCGATGGTGCCGCCGGCCGCGGCCTCGGGCGCCACGTGGCCCACCACCATGCCCCAGGTACCGCCCGAAAAACGGCCGTCGGTGATCAACCCCACGCTTTCGCCCAGGCCCGCGCCGATGAGCGCACCCGTGGGCGCCAGCATTTCCGGCATGCCCGGTCCGCCCTTGGGGCCGAGGTAGCGCAGCACCATCACGTCGCCGGCCACGATCTTGCCGGCCAGGATGGCCTGCAGTGCCGACTGCTCGTCGTCGAACACGCGGGCCGGGCCGGTGATGACCGGGTTCTTCAGGCCCGTGATCTTGGCGACCGCGCCTTCGGGCGAGAGGTTGCCCTTCAGGATGGCCAGGTGGCCTTCGGCGTACATGGGCTTGTCGATGGGGCGGATCACGTCCTGGTCGGCGCGCGGAACGTCGGGCACGTCCTTCAGCACTTCCTCGATGGTCTGGCCGCTGATGGTGATGCAGTCGCCGTGCAGCAGGCCGGCCTTCAGCAGCACCTTCATCACTTGCGGAATGCCGCCGGCCTGGTGCAGGTCGACCGCGAGGTACTTGCCCGAGGGCTTCAGGTCGCACAGCACCGGCACCTTCTTGCGCATGCGCTCGAAGTCGTCGATGGTCCACTCGACCTCGGCCGCGTGTGCGATCGCCAGGAAGTGCAGCACCGCGTTGGTCGAGCCGCCCGTGGCCATGATCACGGCCACCGCGTTCTCGATGGCCTTCTTGGTCACGATGTCGCGCGGCTTCAGGTCCTTCTTGATGGCCTCGATCAGCACCTTGGCCGATTCCTTGGCCGAGTTGGCCTTCTCGTCATGCGGATTCGCCATGGTGGACGAGTAGGGCAGCGAGATGCCCAGCGCCTCGAACGCGCTGGACATGGTGTTGGCCGTGTACATGCCGCCGCACGAGCCGGTGCCGGGAATGGCGCGCTTCTCGATCTCGTGCAGGTCTTCGTCGCTCATGTTGCCGGCGGCGTTCTGGCCCACGGCCTCGAACACGCTCACGATGTTCAGGTCCTGCCCCTTGTAGCGGCCCGGCAGGATGGTGCCGCCGTACACGTAGATGGCCGGCACGTTGGCGCGCAGCATGCCCATGAGGCCGCCGGGCATGTTCTTGTCGCAGCCGCCGACCACCAGCACGCCGTCCATCCACTGGCCGCCGACGCAGGTCTCGATGCAGTCCGAAATGACTTCGCGGCTCACCAGCGAGTACTTCATGCCTTCGGTGCCCATGGCCATGCCGTCGGAGATGGTGGGGGTGCCGAACACCTGCGCGTTGCCGCCGGCTTCCTCGATGCCCTCGATGGCCGCGTCGGCCAGCTTCTGCAGGCCCGAGTTGCACGGCGTGATGGTGCTGTGGCCGTTGGCGACGCCGACCATCGGCTTCTTGAAGTCGCTTTCCTCGTAGCCCATGGCATAGAACATGGAGCGGTTGGGCGCGCGGCTCTTGCCTTCGACGATGTTGGCGCTGCGGCGGTTGATCTGGATTGGCTTGGTGTCCATGGTGTCTCTTCTATCGTGGGGAGATCGGGGGACCCAAGTATCGGACTTCTGATTGATTGCTTCCAATCCATTTTTAAGCACGCATTGATATGCTCGGCATATGAATGAAGCCCTGATCGACTTGCGCGCCTGGCGCCAGTTCGTCGCCGTGGCCGAGGAACTGCACTTCGGCCGCGCCGCGCTGCGGCTGCACATGACGCAACCGCCGGTGACGCAGGCCATCGCCCAGCTGGAGAAGACGCTGGGCGTGGTGCTGTTCGACCGCACCCGAAGACGCGTGGCGCTCACGCCGGCCGGCGAGGCGCTGCTGCCCGACGTGCGCGAACTGCTGACGCGCGCACAGGCGTTGCCGGCCCGGGCGCGCGCGGCGGCGGCGGGGCAGGTGGGGCGCGTGCGCATCGCCTTCGTCTCCACGGTCGGCTTCGAGCGGTTGCCGGCGTGGGTGCGCGAATTCCGAGTGCTGTGCCCGGAGGTGGCGCTCGAGCTGGTCGAGGCCACCGGCGACGTGCAGCTCGAGGCGTTCGCGCGCGGCGAGATCGATGCCGGCCTGATGCTGCATTCGCCCGGCGCCGCGCCGCCGGGGCTCGCGCGGCTGGCCGTGTCGCAGGAGCCGCTGGTGCTGGCGCTGCCCGAGCGGCATGCGCTGGCGCGCACACCGGCGCTGCGGCTGGCCGATGTGCTGGCCGAGCCGCTGGTGATGTTTCCGCGCCGCATCGTGCCCTCGCTGCACGACGCGATCTTCGACCTGTACCACGCCGCCAGCCGCGCGCCGTTGCTCGGACAGGAGGCGATCCAGATGCAGACCATCGTCAACCTCGTCTCGGGCGGCATCGGCGTGGCCTGGGTGCCCGAGAGCGTCACGCAGTTCCGGCGCGCGGGTGTGGTGTACCGGCGAGCAGACGAGTTCGCGCCGGCCGGGCGGCGCCGCAGCCCGCCGGTGCTGCCGGCCTGCGAGACCAGCCTGGTGTGGCCGGAGGAAGCCGCCAACCCGGCACTGGCCCGCTTCATCGCCTTCGTGCGCGAGCGCGGACGCGAAGACAGCAATAAACCCGAGCACTGAAGGACTTTTTCGCGCAACACCGTGGAACCGGCTTCGCCGGACCGCGGGTGTTGCCCCCGGAGGGGGGAAGGCGAAGCGACACGAAGTGCGCGAAGCCCGGGGGTGAGCCAATTGCCCGGGCACAATCGTGCGCATGCTCATGTATCCCCAGATCAACCCCATCGCCCTGCAACTGGGGCCGGTGGCCATCCACTGGTACGGCCTGACCTACCTGGCAGCCTTTGCGCTGTTCTACTTCCTCGGCACGCGACGGCTGCGCCATGAGCCGTACCGCTCGCTGGTCGGCGCGGGCGCCTGGCAGCGCAAGGACATCGAGGACATTCTTTTTCTCGGCGTGATGGGCGTGATCGTCGGTGGTCGGCTGGGCTATTGCCTGTTCTACAAGCCCGAGTTCTACCTCACGCATCCGCTCGAAATTCTCTACGTGTGGCAGGGCGGCATGAGCTTCCATGGCGGGTTGCTCGGCGTGATCGGCGCCATGGTCTGGTTCTCGCATTCGCGTGCGCGGCCGTTCTGGCAGGTGATGGATTTCGTCGCGCCCTGCGTGCCGACCGGACTTGCAGCGGGCCGCGTGGGCAACTTCATCAACGGCGAACTCTGGGGCCGCTTCAGCAGCCCCGATCTGCCCTGGGGCATGGTGTTCCCGCAAAGCGGCTCGATGCTGCCGCGCCATCCTTCGCAGGTGTACCAGTTCCTGCTCGAAGGGTTGCTGCTCTTCGCGGTGATGTGGCTCTACGCGCGCAAGGAGCGCAAGCAGGGACAGGTGGCTGCGGTGTTCCTCATCGGCTACGGCGTGCTGCGTTTCGTGGCCGAGTACTTCCGCGAGCCCGACGACTTCCTCGGCCTGCGCGCGCTCAGCCTGAGCCAGGGCCAATGGCTCAGCGTGCCGATGGTTGTTGCCGGCATCGCACTGTGGTTCTGGTTCGGCCGTGCGGGCACCAAGACGGCGGCCGCGCGCGCTTGAGCCCTAAGTTCGCAGGGTAAGTCCCAGCCGCGCACGGGCTGCGCGGCCTTGCGCCCGATTTGATGCGAGCCCAGAATTACGCGTAATTACAGGAAATTACGCAGTCCGATTCCAAGGTTCTGCGTTCTGACGATTCCCATGCGCCTGGTCCCCAACTCCCTGCACGACGAAGTCGCCACCACGCTGCGCGAGCAGATCTTCGCGGGCACCCTCGCGCCCGGCAGCTTCGTGGACGAGGCGGCCCTGTGCGAGCGCCTGTCCATCTCGCGCACCCCGCTGCGCGAAGCGCTCAAGGTGCTCACCGCCGAAGGCCTGCTGCGGCACGAGCCGCGCCGTGGCTGCTTCGTGAACGAGGTGACCGAGCGCGACCTCGACGAGATCTTTCCCGTCATCGCGCTGCTCGAGGGCCGCTGCGCCTACGAGGCGGCCCGCAACGCCAGCGACGCCGAACTGCACGAGCTCGACGCGCTGCACGAACGGCTGGTGCGCCACGCCAAGGCGCGGCGCATCAACGACTACTACGCCACCAACCACATCATTCACGAGGCGATCATCCAGCTGGCCGACAACAAGTGGCTGGCCCAGGTGATCGGCGACCTGCGAAAGATATTGAAGCTCGCGCGGCTGCAGCAGCTGCATGCGCCGGGGCGGCTCGACCAGAGCCTGTCGGAGCACCTGGCCGTGTTCGCGGCGCTCAAGGCGCGCGACAGCGAAGGTGCCGATGCCGCCATGCGCACGCACATGACGCGCCAGCGCGAGGCGCTGCGCGAAGTCATGCGCCAACAGAAATCCAGGGTGATGCCGTGACGGCCCCCGCCCCCATGGGAGTGTCCCGATGAGTGCGACCGAATGGTTCCAGGCGCGGCTGCGTTCTGGCGACAACGCCAAGGTGCCCGTGGCACCCGAAACCGCCGCGAAGAGCGCACCGAAGAATGCGCCCAAGCCCAGCGCGCGCTCCACCGCCGAGCGCCTGCAGGTCACCCTGCGCAAGGCCGACGAGGCCCTGTCGCCGCGCGCCTTGCGCCGCGTGCTGGCCGAGCTGCAGGCCGTGATCGACCCGCGGGTGAGCGAGGTCGAAGGCGGCCGGCGGGCCCACGCCATTGCCGAGGCGTACCGCGCCGCCCCGGTCGAGGAGCGCCGCGACTACTGGGCATTGATGAGCGAGCATTTCGCCGCCGACGCACAAAAGCTCAAGACCGCCCGCGACCAGCACCAGGGCGCTGTCGGCACGCCTGACGAGGGACAAGCCGAATTGCGCCTGCGCCGCGCGCTGGTGTCGCCGCGCATGCGCCTGCTGCAGCGCTTCGCGGTCGAGCCCGAGGGCATGCGCTTCCTGGTCGACCTGCGCGCCGACCTGCTGCCCAACCTGAAGGCCGACAAGCGCCTGCTCTCGCTCGATGCCGAGCTGGAACACCTCTTCTCCACCTGGTTCGACGTCGCCTTCCTCGAGCTGCGCCGCATCGACTGGGACTCGCCGGCTTCGCTCATCGAGAAGCTCATCCGCTACGAGGCGGTGCACGACATCAAGAGCTGGTCCGACGTGAAGAACCGGCTCGACGACAGCGACCGCCGCTGCTACGGCTTCTTTCATCCGCGCCTGCCGAACGAGCCGCTGATCTTCGTGGAGGTGGCGCTGGTCGACCGCATCAGCGAGGGCATCACGCCGCTGCTCGACGAGGCTGCCGCGCCGGTGCTGCCCGCCAAGGCCACCACCGCAATCTTCTATTCCATCAGCAACACGCAGAACGGCCTGCGCGGCGTGAGCTTCGGCGACTCGCTCATCAAGCGCGTGGTCGAGACGCTGCAGGAGGAGTTGCCGCGCCTCAAGAGCTTTGCCACGCTGTCGCCGATTCCGGGTTTCCGCACCTGGCTCGCGAAGAACGCGGCCGAGCTGCTGCCGCGCCTGGACGAGAAGCGCGAGGCCGAAATCGGCCGCCTCATCGGCTCGCTGCCGCCCACCGCCGAACGCCTGCTCGCGGCCGTGGACGCGGCCGCCACCTTCGACACCAGGTCGCCGCTGCGCCAGTGGCTGATGCAGGCCGCCGCCGAGTACCTCGGCCGAGCGCTGGTCGACGGCACGCCGGCCGATCCGGTCGCGCGCTTCCACCTGGGCAATGGCGCCCGCGTGGAGCGCCTGAACTGGGCGGGCGACCCATCGCCCAAGGGGCACAAGCAGTCTTACGGGCTCATGGTCAACTACCTCTATGACCTCAAGCGCCTGGACAAACACCGCACCTGGCTGGCCGACGGCAAGGTCGCTGTATCGGGAGACATCGAAAGCCTGTACTTCAAGAAAGGCTGATGGTTGTTCGTAGGCCGGCAGCAGTGCGACTGCGCGCCGGCGACCGAGTCAAGTAGCCGCACGGGGCGGCAGAATCCACAACGACAGGAGATGAGACAAATGAACCCAGGTTTTCAACGCCGTGACATCTTGCGCGTGGCCGCCGCCGGTGCGGCCGTTCTGAGCGGTGCCGCGCGCGCCCAGCAAAGCTGGCCGACCAAGCCGGTGACGATGGTCGTGCCGTTCCCGGCCGGCGGCGGCACCGACGCCTTCGCGCGGCCGCTCTCGGGCCAGTTCTCGCGGCTGACGAACCAGTCGCTCATCATCGACAACCGCGGCGGCGCGGGCGGCACGCTGGGGGCGAGCATTGCCGCGAAGGCGCCCGCCGACGGCTACTCGCTGTTCATGGGCGCGGTGCACCACGCCATTGCGCCGTCGGTCTACCCCCGGCTCGACTACGACATCGAGAAAGACTTCGTGCCGCTGATGCTGTTGGCCAACGTGCCGCAGGTGGTTGTGGTCAACCCGCGCCGCGTGCAGGCCACGACCATCAAGGAGTTCATCGCGCTGGCCAAGGCCAACCCCGGCAAGCTGAACTACGGCTCGGCCGGCGCGGGCACCTCGCACCACCTGGCGGGCGAACTGTTCAAGCTGCAGACCGGCACCTTCATCACCCACATTCCCTACCGCGGCGCGGGCCCGGCGCTGGCCGACCTGATCTCCGGCAACGTCGACCTGATGTTCGACGGCCTCGGCTCCTCGGCCCAGTACATCAAGAGCGGTCGCATCAAGGCGCTGATGGTGGCGGGCGCCAAGCGCAACCCTGCGTTCCCCGATGTGCCGTGCGCCGCCGAGGTCGGCCTGCCCGACTACACCGTGACCACCTGGTACGGCCTGTGGGCGCCCAAGCGCACGCCGGCAGACGTGCAGCCGCAGATCATTGACGAGATGAAGAAGATTCTTGCGGCCGACGACATCAAGAACATCTGGGCCCAGAACGGCTCGGAAATCCCGACGCTCACCGGCGCTGCCTACGGCAGTTTCGTGAGCGCCGAAATCAAGCGCTGGGCCACGGTGGTGAAGGCCTCGGGCGCGAAGATCGAATGACGCCTGGCAGCAGTATCTCGTGGCGCCGGGAGGGCGCCGTTGCAGTCGTCATGCTGTCGAACGCGGGGCGCCTCAACGCCATGACGCGCGCCATGTGGCGTGAGTTGCGTGCGGTGTTCGAGGGACTGCGCAACGACGATGCGGGTTTGCGCTGCGTCGTGGTGCGCGGCGAGGGCGGCGCCTTCTGCGCGGGCGGCGACATTTCCGAGTACCCGTCGTTCCGCTTCGAAGAGCCCAGCCTGCGCGAGTTCCACGAGAACGAGGTATGGGCCGCGCTGCAGGCGATGCTCGACTGCCCGCTGCCCCTGGTCGCGCAGATCGAGGGTGCCTGCATGGGCGCGGGCATCGAGATTGCGAGCTGCTGCGACATCCGCCTGGCCGGTGCGTCCGCCAAGTTCGGTGCGCCCATTGCCAAGCTGGGATTCCCGATGGCGCCGCGCGAAGCAGCGCTGGTGCATGGCGCCATCGGCGACGTGCTTGCGCGCGACATGCTGCTGGCTGCCGGCGTGCACGGCGCGCAGCGCCTGTACGACGCGGGCTTCCTGCTGACGGTGCTGCCCGACGACGAAGTGGCCGCCGCCGTGCAGGCGCATGCAGCGCGCATCGCCGCCCTGGCGCCGCAGACGGCGCGGCTGCACAAGAAGACCTTCGCCGCCCTGAGGGCCGGCGCCCCCTCGGCCCACAGCCTGCTGGCCACCGCCTACGACTACGCCGACTCCGCCGAGCACCGCGAGGGCATTGCCGCCTTCCTTGCCAAGCGCACCCCGAATTTCTGAAGGTCCTGTTCACAGAAGAAGCGATGAAGAAAACCGCCAACGCCAACTTGTTCGCCGCCCTGCGCGCGGCTTTCCCCGCCGACCTCGACGGCATTGCCGTCGAGACCGAGAGCGGCCTGTTCTATTCGTGGCGCGACATCGAACGCGCCAGCGCCATGATCGCCAACCTGTTCGAGGCCCTCGCGCTCGAGAAAGGCGCGCGCATCGCGGTGCAGGTCGAGAAGTCGGTCGAGGCGATGCTGCTGTACCTGGCCACGCTGCGCGCGGGCTACGTGTTCCTGCCGCTGAACACCGCCTACCAGAGCGCAGAGATCGAATACTTCCTCGACAACGCCGAGCCGGCCGTGGTGGTGTGCACCAGCCGCAACGCGTCGTGGGTCGGGCCCATCGCCAATGCGGCGGGCACCCGGCACGTGTTCACGCTGGACGACGACCGCACCGGCACGCTGCTCGAAGTGGCCGCGCAGTGCAGCGACCAGCATGCGGTGGCCGAGCGCAAGGCCGACGACATGGCCGCCATCCTGTACACCAGCGGCACCACCGGGCGCAGCAAGGGCGCGATGCTCACGCATGCCAACCTGCTGTCGAACGCCGAGGTGCTGAAGGACTACTGGGGCTGGACCGAAGGCGACGTGCTGATCCACGCGCTGCCCATCTTCCACGTGCACGGCCTGTTCGTGGCGCTGCACGGCGCGCTGCTCAACGGCAGCAAGATGCTGTGGTTCTCGAAGTTCGACCCCCAGCGCATCGTGCAGAAACTGCCCGAGGCGACCGTGTTCATGGGCGTGCCCACGCTGTACGTGCGCCTGCTGGCAGAGCCGGGCCTCACGCGCAAGGCGGTGCGCAACATGCGCCTGTTCATCGCGGGCTCCGCGCCCTTGCTCATCGAGACCTTCGACGAATGGCGCGAGCGCACCGGCCACACCATCCTGGAGCGCTACGGCATGAGCGAGACGGCCATGCTCACTTCCAACCCCTACAGGCCCGAACAGGGCGAGCGCCGCGGCGGCACCGTCGGCTTTGCGCTGCCGGGCGTGCAGCTGCGCGTGCGCGACGACAGCGGGCGCGACTGCACCACCGACGAAATAGGCAACATCCAGGTCAGCGGTCCCAACGTGTTCGCGGGCTACTGGCGCATGCCCGAGAAGACGAAGGAAGAGTTCACCGCCGACGGCTTCTTCAAGACCGGCGACGTCGGCAAGATCGACGGCCTGGGCTACATCACCATCGTCGGGCGCAGCAAGGACCTGATCATCAGCGGCGGCTACAACGTGTACCCGGCCGAGATCGAGGGCTACATCAACGAGATGGCCGGCGTGGCCGAAAGCGCCGTGGTCGGCGTGCCGCACCCCGACTTCGGCGAGGTGGGCGTGGCCATCGTCGTTGCGAAGGCGGGTGCGGCGCTCGATGCCGAAGCCATCGTGGCCGACCTGAAGTCGAAGCTCGCGAACTTCAAGATTCCCAAGCGCTGCTTCGTGGTGCCGGAACTGCCGCGCAACACCATGGGCAAGGTGCAGAAGGCGCTGCTGCGCGCGGAGCACAAGGCGTTGTTCGCTGCCTGAGGCCAGCTACGCAGCGAGGGCGATGCTGTCGAGCCCATTCATCAGCCCGCTGCGCGAATGGCAGTTGATGTACTCGTAGCTCTGCTCGTCCGCCTTGAGCACCGACACCTCGTGGTACACGCGCAGCTGCAGCTGGAAGTTGAGCGCCTGCACGTAGCGCATGAAGCTGCCGAAGATGGCGACGTGCGTGGGGTGCGACTCGGCCCAGCGCTCCATGTCGGCGAGCGAGCGCCAATAGCTCAGGCCGAAGGACTTCTGCAACGGTGCGCCTTGCGCGTCGAGGTGGTGCATGTAGCGGTTGCTGTAGCAGCCGATGCCCAATCCCTGGTCGCGCAGGAAGTCCATGCCTTCGCGCAGCACCGGCTCCATGTCGTCCAGGTACAGCGTGCGTTCCTGGCCGGTGGTGTCGGTCCACTCCTGGCCGGAGCGGATCATCGCGATGTTCTCGTGGCCCGCCACGCGCACGCGCTGGCCCGGTGCAGGCGTGCCAGCCATGACGGCGCGCGTGCCCGAGGGTGCCATCGCGTCCGTTTGAGACAGCGGAATGCGGTCGCGCATCGAACCCCAGTAGCCGTGCTCCTGCAACTCGCCGCTGATTTCGCCCATCACCACGCCGACGCCCTCGAAGCGGTCGGGCGTGTTGAACATGGTCTCGAAGTGCTCGACGCGCGGTGACGCCACTTCGCGGAAGTAGCCCAGGCCTTCGGACAGCCGCTCTTCGGAGCGCCACCAGGCATCGACCTCGGGCATGGCGCACCAGCGTGCGTACGCGGCGGCGTCGCGCCAGTAGGCGATGGCAACCATGTTGTCGTACCCGTCCGCATCGACGTAGTGCGTGAGGTCGTGGTGGCCCGGGCCGTCGGGCAGCGCGAAGTCGCGGGCGATCTTCATCAGCGCGGCGCAGGCGCGGCCCTGCATTTCGGTGCCGCGCGACTGCACGCCGAAGTAGCCCATCGCCACCTGCGTCACCGCAGCGGGGGCGCGGGCCGACCACACGGGGTAGGGCGGCGTGTAGTCGTCTTCCACGCGGCGGTGGCGTGTGCGCGGGCACTTCAGGTGGTCTGCAATGGCGGATTCCATGGCGCGGCTCCTTGTGGTTTGCCGATCAGGCCGAGACGGGCTCGGGCACGCTGGCCTCGGGCTCCGGCGTGAGCTGCACCACCACGGGGGTGCGGCGCGTCTTGTTCAGCAGCAGCTGCGTGGCGTCGGGGCGCGAATAGTGGCCGCTCGGGTCGGCGGCGGCCTTGGCCAGCGAGATCATGCCGAGGTCGATGTCTGCGATGACCAGGCCTTCCTCGTCCTCGGCCAGCGGCGTGCCCAGCGGCGAACCGTCTGGCGCGTAGATGCGCGCATAGCCGCCGCCGGTGCCCAGCATCTGCTGCTTGCCGGCGTCGGTGCACATCAGCTCGCTCATGGCTTTCGACACGGTGGCGCAGGGCGCGAGCACGAAGCAGCCGCCCTCGGCCGCATACACCTGGCTCGCCGCGTTGTTGACCTCGTGGCCCAGGGCGTAGGCCGCGCCACGGTACAGCGAGAAGCTGGGCCATGCGCCGCAATGGATCTGCTCGTTCTGCGAATACATCGCGTACTTGCTCAGCGGCTGCAGGTGCTCCCAGCAGCACAGCGAGCCGATGTTGCCGATGGGCGTTTCCACCACGTGCAGGTCGGCGCCGTCGCCTTCGCCGAACACGGTGCGCTCCACGTGCGTGGGCTTGAGCTTGCGGCGCGTCTGCACGGTGTTGCCCTGGTCGTCGATCAGCGCCTGCGCGATGTAGAGGCTGCCCGCGGCCTTCTCGCTGAAGCCGAGCGACAGCCAGATGCGGTGCTTGCGCGCCGCGGCCTTCAGCCGGTCGAATTCGGGCGAGCCGATGATCAGCGAGTTGTCGTGGTAGCGCTGCACGAACTGCATGCCCCAGGCCGGCGAGTCGAGCCAGATCCACCACGGGTAGCCGGGCACCCAGGTCTCTGGAAAGGCAATCAGCTGCACGCCCTGTTTCGCGGCCTGCGCCATCAGATCGATGGTCTTGTCGATGGTGGCGTCGAGGTCGAGGAACACGGGGGCGGCCTGCACGGCGGCGACACGCAGCTTAGGGTGGACGGTGGTCGGCATGGTGGTTCTCCAGATGCAATGAAAGAGCAAGGGACGTAACGAACCGCGTGGGTGGCGCACCGGGTTTGCGCTGTGGCATGCGGGTTGCTTGAAGCGTAGATTCGCGCCGCCGGAACGCCTTGACCCGGATTGGCGGCGTTCTTGTTCCAGCGTTGCATGCCCTGTTCCCGGCCTCCCACAGGCCCTTCGAGGAAGTCCCATGACCCAGTTGCTCAGCACCGACGCCGTCTCGCGCGACCAGCGGCTCGCCTACTGGACAGACATGATCTGCAACGTGTACGTGCAACTCGAGTGCGACGCCGTGAAGGACGACGACACCGGCAACTTCGAAGGCAGCATCCGCCAGCACACCCTGCCCAGCCTCGACATGTCGGTCGTCACCTCAGGGCCGCAGAAGGTGATGCGCACGCCGGGGCACATCGCGCATTCGAGCGACGACTACTTCTTGGTGAGCATCCAGGCGCGCGGCCAGGGCGTGGTGCGACAGGACGGGCGCGACGCGTTGCTGTCGGCCGGCGACTTCGCGCTGTACGACAGCACGCGGCCTTACGAGCTGCTGTTCGAGCAGGCCTTCGAGCAGATCGTGCTCAAGCTGCCCGGCGACCGCCTGCGCAGCGAATTGCGCGACACCGAGGCGCTGACGGCCACCACCGTGTCGGGCCGCGAAGGGGCGGGGCACCTGCTGCTGGGCATGATCCGCACGCTGCGCGAAGACATCGACACGCTGCAGCCCGCATCGGCGCTGGCGGTGGCCAACGGGGTGCAGAACATCCTGGTGGCGGGGCTGCAGACGCTGCCCGCGGCGCGTGCGCCGGCGCTCAGCAACCTCACGGCGTACCACCTGGCGCGCGTGAAGCGGCGCATCGACGAGCAGCTCGCCGACCCGATGCTGTCGGTGGGCACGCTGGCGGCGGAACTGGGGGTGTCGGTGAGCCACATCCACCGCGTGTTCAAGAGCGAGCCGCTCACGCCGTCGCAGTACATCTGGGAGCGCAGGCTCGAAGCGTGCAGCCGCGACCTGCTGGAGCCGCGCCTGGCGGGGCGTCCGGTGGCGGACATTGCCTATGGCCGCGGCTTCAACGATGCGGCGCATTTCAGCCGCGCATTCCGCGAGCGCTTCGGCTGCTCGCCGCGCGAATGGCGGCAACAGCGGGTGCAATAGCCGGGCGCAATGGCCGGGTGCAAGCCGGCTGCGCCTGCTACTGGACGAGCAGCACCGGCCTGTCCGTCTCCGAGATCACCTTGGTCGCCACCGAGCCCATCAACGCGCGGCCGAGGAGGCCGTGGCCGTGCGTGCCCAGCACGATCAGGCCGGCCTGCGCCGCGGCGGCCGACTTCAGGATTTCTTCCGCCACATGGCCGTGGCGCGAATCGACGGTGTAGTTGCCCACGCCCTTCTCGGCGAAGAGCGCCTTCACCGGGTCGAGCACCTTGGCGCCTTCCTCGGCGTAGTAGCCGGTGACCAGGTCCTTGCTCAGGTGGCGCGTGACGTTGCCCGAGATGCCGGTGCACACGTGCACCACCACGAGCTCGTGACCGTCCACGAACATGGCGCGGTTGTTGAAGAGGTAGGCCAGGGCCTTCTGCGTGAAGGTGCTGCCGTCGACGGCGATGAGGATTTTCATGCGTTCCTTATACGGCGCGCCCTGTGGCGCCGCAACGAGTCGCACCTTCTGCCGAAGGGCCTTGGAGGCCGCTGCCGGGCTTGCGGGTTCAGGCCCGCATCAACCGTGCAGGCCCTTCCAGAGCATGTACGCCGCCAGCAGGTACAGGATGGTCGCGAACACGCGCTTGAGCTTCTTCACCGGCAGGCTGTGCGCCGCCTTGGCGCCCAGCGGCGCGGTGAACACGCTGCACGCGGCAATCACCGCCAGCGCCGGCAGCCAGATGTAGCCGAAGGAGCCGGCCGGCAAGCCATCGACCGAATGGCCCGCGATGACGTAGCCCAGCACGTTGGCCACCGCGATCGGAAAGCCCAGCGCCGCGCTGGTCGCCACCGCGTTGTGGATGGCCACGTTGCACCAGGTCATGAAAGGCACGCTGATGAAGCCGCCGCCCGCGCCCACCAGGCCCGAGATGAAGCCGATGGCGCCGCCGGCCGCCAGCTGGCCGCCGGTGCCCGGCATCTGCCGCGTCGGCTTGGGCTTCTTGTCGAGGAACATCTGCGTGGCCGAGAAGCCCACGAACAGCGCGAAGAAGATGGCCAGCGCCGTGCCCTTGAGCAGCGCGAACACGCCCAGGCTGCCCACGAGGCTGCCGATGACGATGCCGGGCGACAGCCGCTTCACGATGTCCCAGCGCACCGCGCCGCGCTTGTGGTGCGCGCGCACGCTCGACACCGAGGTGAAGATGATCGTGGCCATCGAGGTGGCGATGGCCATCTTCACCGCTAGGTCGGCCGGCACGCCGCGCTGGCCCATGATGATCGTGATGAACGGCACCATCAGCATGCCGCCGCCGATGCCCAGCAGGCCCGCGAGGAAACCGGTGCCCAGGCCGAGCGCGGCGAGTTCGGCGATGAGCAGGGGGTCGAGCAGGGCGGCGAGGTTCACGGGGAAGTCAGGAAGGAAGATGCTGCGGCAAAAAGCCGCGGCCCCGTGCAACTGGTGCAGGGGGCCGCGGCGGGAAAAGGTGTCTGCAGATGGTGTGCCGGACCCGCATCCTGAACCAGGGTTCAGGTGGGCGAGGGCAGCAAGACTTCGGGTTCATCTGACGCGAGATGATCACACCCGTCAAGCGATGTACCAAGCCCGGCTCCGGAGAGCATTGGAACAAGGAAATATTAAGCCCGACACGTCTGCAGACAAGGCGGATTTTACGCCCCGTCTGCGTCCGCGGCGCTCATTCAGAGCAAATGTCCATCGCCGGCCAGGGCTTGATCGAGTCTTTGAATGAGCTGCGCGGACTTGGGGTCGGCCTCGCCGCTGGCCGGCGCGTCGTCGGACGTTGCGGCGGCGGGAGCGGGCGCTGCGGGTTGCTGCTGCGCGGCCAGGTCGAACGCCAGGTTCAGCGAGGCCAGCACCGCGATGCGGTCGCGGGCCTTGACTTTTCCTGCATCGCGGATCTTGCACATGGCCGCGTCCACGCGTTCGACGGCGTCGCGCAACTGCGCTTCGCCGCCATCGGGACAGCCGAGCAAATAGCTCTGGCCCATGATCTGTACTTCAATCTGCTTCATGCGGGGGAGTCTTGGGAAGGTGGTTCAGCCGGCAACCGCTCGAGCAGGGCGTCCAGCCGTGTGCGGGCCGCGGCCAGCCGAGACTTCAGGGCATCGCGTTCGCGCGTGAGCGCATCGACCTGTTCCTGCAACAGCGCATTGGTGCGCTGCACCTCTTCGTGACGCACAAGCAGGCGTTCGACGCGCTCGGCGATCTGGTCGATGGGGCTGGAAGCGGGCATGGTTGGCGATTGTAGTTTCCCGGGAAAGCGGTCCTGCCGAGGCTGGGCGCGGTGCCCGGCGTGGTCGCGATTCTGCGGCTTCGCAGCCCGCCGATCAAACCTTTCATGGCTCGCTCAGGCGCACGTAGGTGGCCAGCAACGCGCTCTTGGCGGCCACGCCCAGCAGCACCGGGTTGGCGGTGCTTTCGATCACCGGCAGCCGTTCGCCCAGGTGGTCGAGAAAGCGCTGCAGCGCCTCGCCCAGCCCGGTGTCGGCGGTGATCGGCCGGATGGCTTGCGACAGCAGGGCGCCCGCGGTCGTCTCGGCGGGCGCAGTGCCCAGCGCCGCGAGCGGCACCACGCCGAGGTAGCGGTTGTCCGCATCGACCACGTACAGGTACTTCACCGGGTGCTGCAGGAAGATCCTGCTCATCGCCTCGCGGCCGGCGCCGGGGCCCACCACCGTTTCGGCCGGCTGCACCAGGTCGCGCATGTGCAGCCCGCGCAGGCGCAGCTGCGTGTCGCGCTGTTCGTTGCGCCGCAGCGTGATCTCGTACATGGAGCCCGCATTGGCCGAGCGCGCCACGAAATACGCGATGACGCTGGCGGCCATGAGCGGCAGCATGACCTGGTAGCTCAGCGTCATCTCGAAGATCATCAGGATCGCCATCAGCGGCGCCTGCGTGGCGCCCGCCAGGAACGCACCCATGCCGACGATGGCGTAGGCGAAGGGCGCCGACGTGGCCGCCGGCCACAGCGCCTGCACCCCCTGGCCGAACAGCGCACCGACCATGCAGCCGAAGAACAGCGCCGGCGTGAACACGCCGCCCACCGCGCCCGAGCCGGCGGTGGCCAGCGTGGCGGCTGCCTTGGCGAGCAGCACCAGGGCGATGAAAGTCCACGGCCACGGCGTGTGCAGCACCGCGTTGACCACGCTGTAGCCGTTGCCCCACACCTCGGGTACCGGCACCGAGATCGCGCCCATCAGCAGGCCGCCCAGCGCCAGCCGCCAGGGCAGCGCCAGCGGCAGCCGCGAGAACAGCGCCCGGCTGCCCTGCAGCGCGCGCAGGAAGCCGATGGCCGCGAAGCCCAGCAGCACGCCGAGAACGCAGAACAGCACGACCTCGGTGCCGTGGATCTCCGGGAACGCCGGCATCCGGTAGGGCGGCTGGTAGCCGGGCAGTGCCCGCATGGCGACGTTGGCGACCACCGAGGCGATGATGATCGGCCCCACGCTTTCCATCGCGATGGAGCCCAGCACGATCTCGGCGACGAAGAAAGCGCCCGCGATGGGCGCGTTGTAGGCCGCGGTCAGGCCTGCCGCCGCCCCGCAGGCCACCAGCAGCCGCAGCCGCTCTACCGGAAAGCGGAACACCCGGCCCAGCAGCGACGCCGCCAGCGCCGCGAGCTGCACCATCGAGCCTTCGCGCCCGATGGAGCCGCCGCTGCCGATGCTCACCAGCGACGACGCGCTGCGCACCAGCGTCTGCGCCACCGGAATGCGCCCGTCGCCCAGCACGATGGCTTCCATGTAGTCGGAGGTGGCGCTGCGCGAAGCGATGCGTCCGGCCCATACCAGCAGCAACCCCGCCACCAGCCCGCCGAGCGTGGGGCAGGCGACGCGCGCCCACCACGGCAGGCCTTTCGCCATGGGCACCAGCCCGTTGCCGGGGCCGAGCACCAGGTGCTCGAAGTGGTAGAGCGCCGCGCGGAAGAGTTCGGTCGCCAGCGTGCCGAGCAGCCCGGCCACGATGGCCCACAGCAGCATCGATTGCCAGCCGGAAACACCCAGCAGACGCTGCAGCGCCGAACGAAGATTCAGGAATACCGAGGCGGGCCGCATATGGCGACCGATGTTAGCGGTGGGCGCAACTTTCGACTTAAGGAAGAGCCCGCAGGGCCTAAAATGCCGCCCGTTGGTGCCTGCGGCCTGGTTCACATGCCGCGGTTCAACGGGAAGCAGGAGTGGAAGCCCCCCGACCTCGCGCAGGTCGGTCCAAGGCCGAAGCCGCCTGCGCTGCCCCCGCAACGGTCAAGCAGACGGCGCCGCAAGGCGCCAACCCCTTTCCATCCAAGCCACTGGGCGCCCTGAAACAGGTGCCTGGGAAGGCGGTGGGGGTTGTTCTGCCAGCCCGGATACCGGCCAACAAGGCGGCTGCCGCATGCGTGAACGATCCACGCAGGGGCAGCCATGGCGCCCATGGCGCCGGCGGGGAGGCCGGCGAGGGGTATAGACGTTCGTTCGGTCCATTCAATGATTTCCCACGTTTGCTTTTCCAGTGGCCGCGCGCCTGCGCGCCGTCTTCGTTTCGCCTGCCTGCAACTGCCTCTGGGCGTGGCGCTGGCGTCCGCCTTCGGCGGCCTCGCCCATGCCCAGGAAGCCCCGGCCCTGAGCGAAACGGTGGTCACGGCCAACCGCACGCCGCAGGCGCTGTCCGAACTGGTGGGCGACGTGTCCATCGTCGACCGCCAGGCCATCGAGCGCAGCGGCGCGACCGGCGTGGCCGACGTGCTCGCGCGCCTGCCCGGCATCGAGATCTCGCGCAACGGCGGCGTGGGCAATACCACCAGCCTGTTCATCCGCGCCGCCGAAACGCGCTTCACGGCCGTGTACCTCGATGGCGTGCGCATCGACTCGCAATCCACCGGCGGCGCCGGCTGGGAAGGCATTCCGCTGTCGCAGATCGACCGCATCGAAGTGCTGCGCGGCCCGGCCGCCGCGGTGTACGGCTCGGACGCGGTGGGCGGCGTGATCCAGCTCTTCACCCGGCGCGGCGAAGAGGGCGTGCGGCCCTACGCGGGCATCGGCTTCGGCAGCAAGGGGCTGCGCAAGATCGAAGGCGGCGTGAGCGGCAAGTCGGGCCTGCTCGACTACGCGTTCGGCGTGGAGCACGAGGAAAGCAAGGGCTTCAACGTGCAGCCGGTCGACAAGCGCACCCCCAGCAAGGACGGCTTCACCAGCCCCGACCGCGACGGCTACCGCAGCACCTCGGGCAACCTGAAACTGGGCCTGCAGATCACGCCCGACCAGCGCCTGGACGCCACGCTGCTCAGCAGCGACATCACGGCCGGCTACGACGCCACGGTGTCGTACCGCAGCCGGCTGCCCATCACCTTCGCCAACGACCAGGCGAACAACACGCTGCGCACTGCCGGGCTGACCTGGTCGGCCAAGTGGAACGACGTCTACAGCACCCGCGTGCAGGTGACCGACTCGCAAACCGTCTACAAGACGCAGCCGTCGTTCTACCGCACCGAAACCAAGCTGCGCGGCTACCTGTTCCAGAACGAGTTCCGCTTCGGCCCGCACCTGCTGAGCGCCACCTTCGAACGCCGCGAAGACGCGCTCGAAAACGCGCCCACCACCTCGTCCAAGCTGCTGTCGCGCGACCGCGCGCAGGACGCCATTTCGCTGGGCTACGGTTTCGTGCAAGGCCCGCACTCGCTGCAGCTGCACGTGCGCCACGACAAGGACAGCGAGTTCGGCGGCAAGACCACCGGCAGCGCGGCCTACGGCTTTGCCATCACGCCGGCGCTGCGCTTCACCGCCTCGGCCGGCACGGCGTTCCGCGTGCCCACGCTGTACCAGCGCTTCAGCGAGTACGGCCTGGCCACGCTCAAGCCCGAGTCCAGCCGCAACGTGGAGCTGGGCCTGCAGTACGCCGAAGACGGCACCCAGGCGGGCATCGTGGTCTACAACAACCGCGTGCAGAACCTGATCGTGTTCGACGGCACGGCCAAGGGCTGCGCCTCGTCGTTCGGTTGCTACGCCAGCACCGCGCGCGCCCGCTACCAGGGCGTGACGCTGTCGGGCAGCCAGCGTTTCGGCGACGTGACCCTGCGCGCCTCGCTCGACTACCAGGACCCGCGCGACCTCGCCACCGACCACCTGCTGGCTCGCCGTGCGCAGCGCCACGCCGTGCTGGGCGCCGACTGGCGCGTGGCCGGCTGGACGCTGGGCGCCGAGGTGCAGACCTCGAGCAAGCGCTATGACGACGCGGCCAACACCGTCAAGCTCGGCGGCTACACCTTGCTGAACCTGTCGGCCAGCACCAGGATCACGCGTGACCTGAACCTGGTGGCGCGCGTCGACAATGTGGGCAACAAGGACTACCAGTTCGCGCGGCTGTATGCCAATGCAGGCCGCACCGCGTACGTCGGCCTCAAGTGGACGCCTCAGTAAACCCCTCATCCCTGCCCACCGGCACCCCGGATGGCGCGCCGGCCCCGCGCGCCACCTGCGCCGCGGTGCTGGTGGCCGCGCCTGCCTCCGGGCAGGGCAAGACCACCGTCGCCGCCGCGCTCGCGCGGCTGCATGCGCGCCAGGGCCGGCGCGTGCGCGCCTTCAAGTGCGGGCCCGACTTTCTGGACCCGCTCTGGCTGTCGCTGGCCACCGGTGCGCCGGTGCACTCGCTGGACCTGTGGATGACCGGCGAGGCCGACTGCCGCGCGCGCCTGCGCGCCGCGGCGGCCGAGTGCGACCTGCTGATCGTCGAGGGCGTGATGGGCCTGTTCGACGGCACGCCCAGCGCCGCCGACCTGGCCGAGCGTTTCGGCCTGCCGGTGCTGGCGGTGATCGATGCGCACGCCATGGCCGGCACCTTCGGGGCGCTGGCCTATGGCCTGCAGAACTTCCGGCCCGGCCTGCCGTGGGCCGGCGTGCTGGCCAACCGTGTCGCCAGCGAGCGGCATGCCGGCATGCTGAAAGACGCGCTGCGCGAGCCTGCGCAGTGGATGGGCGCCTTGCCGCGCGACGCGGGCTTCACGCTGCCGGAGCGGCATCTGGGGCTGGTGCTGGCCAGCGAGCTGGGCGACGCGATGGCGCGGCTCGACGCGGTCGCCGACGTGCTCGCCGCCACGCCGTTGGGGCAAATGCAGCCTTCGCAGCTGCCGCAGGTGAGCTTCGAAGCCCCCGCACCCGATCGGCCGGTGCCGCCCTTGCTGGCCGGCCGCACCGTCGCCATTGCGCGCGATGCGGCCTTCTCGTTCATCTACCCCGCGAACCTCGACGTGCTCACGGCGCTGTGTGCGCGGCTGTCCTTTTTCTCGCCGCTGGCGGGCGATGCCTTGCCGGCCTGCGATGCCGTCTGGCTGCCCGGCGGCTACCCCGAGCTGCATGCCGAAGCGCTCGCTGGCTGCACCGCGACACGCGAGTCGCTCGCCGCCCATGCCGCGGCCGGCAAGCCGGTGTGGGCCGAGTGCGGCGGCATGATGGTGCTGTTCGATGAACTCGCCACGCAAGGCAGCGCAGAACATGGCGTGCAGGTGCACCGCATGTGGGGCCTGCTGCCCGGCAAGGTCGCGATGCAGAAGCGCCTGGCCGGCCTGGGCCCGCAGCAGCTCGTGCTCGGCGACCACACCCTGCGCGGCCACACCTTCCACTATTCGCTGTGCGACACGCCCCTGGTGCCGGTAGCCCATACCGCCCGGCCCACCGTGACCCAGCCCGTGGGCGCGCGCGCCGGCGAGGCGCTGTACGTGCGCGGCCCGGTGCGCGCGAGCTACTTCCATGCGTGGTTCGCTTCCAGCCCGCAAGCCACCGCGCGCCTGTTCGGCGCCATGCCCATCGCATTGGAGAGCCATGCCCCTGCCGAATAAGCCGAAGACCGCCGTGCACGAATTCATCCTCGGCGGCCAGAAGAGCGGCAAGTCGCGCCGCGGCGAGCAGCGCGCCATCGACTGGCTGGCCGCCGCGCCCCGGCACCGCGCCGTGATGATCGCGACCGCCCAGGCCTATGACGACGAGATGCTCGAGCGCATCGTGCGCCACCAGGCCGACCGCGCCGAGCGCGTGCCCGGCATGCGCACCATCGAGGAGCCGATCGAGCTCGCGCGCGCCGTGGTCACGCAGAGCACGCCCGAGACGCTGGTGCTCGTCGACTGCCTCACGCTGTGGCTCACCAACCTGACGATGCCCATGCCCCGCGAAGATGCGAGGCCCGCCACGCGCACGCCGGCCATGCACATCGCCATGCTGCTGGTGGCGCTGCGCGAGGCGAGCGGCCCGGTGGTGCTGGTCGGCAACGAAATCGGCCTGGGCGTGATTCCCATGGGCCGCGAGACGCGCGCCTTCGTCGATGCGCTCGGCCGCCTGAACCAGGACGTGGCCGCCGCCTGCGACCGCGTGACCCTGATGGCGGCCGGCCTGCCGCTGACGCTGAAGGCGCCCGCCGCATGAAGGCCTTGCGCATGTCCCTGGCCGCCCTCGGCCTGATGCTGTTCGCATGGACGGCGCACGCCTTCGACGTGGTCGACGAGCGCGGCGTCACCGTCAGCCTGCCGCAGCCGCCGCAACGCATCGTCACGCTGCTGCCCTCGCTCACCGAATCGGTGTGTGCCCTGGGCGCCTGCAACCGGCTGGTGGGCATCGACCGCTACTCCAATTCGCCCGAACAGGTGAAGGCGCTGCCGCAGGTCGGCGGCGGGCTCGACCCCAACGTCGAAGCCATCGTCGCGCTCAAGCCCGACGCGGTGCTGCTCGCCAAGTCGTCGCGCGTCACGCAGCGGCTCGAAGCGCTGGGCGTGAAGGTGCTGGTGCTCGAACCCAAGAACCATGCCGATGTGCGGCGCGTGCTCGACAAGCTCGACCAGGTGCTCGGCACGCACGACGCACCGAAGGTCTGGCGCGTGATCGACGCCAGCGTGTCGGCGGCCGCGCAGTCGCTGCCCGCGAGCGCGAAGGGACTGCGCGTGTACTTCGAAGTGAACAGCGCGCCGTATGCGGCGGGCGAGTCGTCCTTCATCGGCGAGACGCTCGCGCGGCTCGGCGTGAAGAACATCGTGCCGGCGTCGCTGGGGCCCTTTCCCAAGCTCAACCCCGAGTACGTGGTGCGCGCCAACCCCGACCTCATCATGGTCAGCGTGCGCAGCGCGCAGGGGCTGGAGCAGCGCCCCGGCTGGGCCGGCATCCGCGCGGTGCGCGAAGGCCGCATCTGCCGCTTCAGCCCCGAGCAGTCCGACGTGCTGGTGCGCCCCGGCCCGCGCATGGACGAGGCCGCGCGCCTGATGGCGCAGTGCATCTCCACGCAGGGCGACAGGGGCAAGCGGTGAACGCCGCGCTCAGGCACACGGCCCACCTGCGCCGGGTCTTGCTGCTCGGCGTGGGCCTGCTGGTGCTGGGCGCGGCGCTGATGCTGCTGGGCCTGGGCATCGGCAGCACCGGCTTCGAGAGCCTGTTGTCGGCGCGGCACGACCCGGTGGCGCTGCAGATCGTGTGGGACATCCGGCTGCCGCGCACGCTGGGCGCATGGCTGGCCGGCGCGCTGCTGGGGCTGGCGGGCGCGGTGGCGCAGGGGCTGTTCCGCAACCCGCTGGCCGACCCTTACCTGCTGGGCAGCGCATCGGGCGCCTCGCTCGGCGTGGCCGTGGCGCTGCTGATGTTCGGCGGCTCGGCCGCCAGCGCGCAGTGGGTGATGCGGCTCGGCCTCACGGGCGCGGCCTTCGTCGGCGCGGTGCTGGCGGTGATGCTCACGCTGATGCTGGCGCGCGGCGTGCAGCAGACGCTGCGCCTGCTGCTGGCCGGCGTGATCGTCGGCGTGGTGTTGGGCGCCGCGAAAGACCTGATCACCATCGCCTCGGCCGACATCCTGCAGGCCCTCCAGGGCTTCGTGCTCGGCAGCACCGGCCTGGTCGGCTGGAGCGCCTGCGCGGTGATGGCCATGGTCGGCGCGGTGTGCCTGCTGCTGGCGTGGGCGCTGGCGCCGGTGCTCGACGGGCTGGCGCTGGGCGAGGCCACCGCGCGCAGCCTGGGCCTGCCGCTGGGCGGCATGCGCGCGGCGCTGGTCGTGGTGCTGGCATTGGCCACCGGCGCGGCCGTCGCGCAGACCGGCCTGATCGCCTTCGTCGGCCTGGCCGCGCCGCACCTGGTGCGCTCGGTCGTCAAGACCACGCATGCGCGGCTGATCGTGCTGTCGGCGCTGATGGGCGGGCTGCTGCTGATGGCGGCCGACCTGCTGGCGCGCTGGCTGATTGCGCCGCAGGAACTGCCGGTGGGCGTGCTCACGGCCGTGCTGGGCGGCAGCTACCTGCTGTGGTTGATGCACCGGCGCAGCGCGCGGAGCGGCGTGGCATGAGCGGCCCCAGGACACCCGCCCTCGAAGCGCGCCGCGTGGGCGCCACGCTCGGCGCGACCGAGGTGCTGCACGACATCGACCTGCAACTGTCGGCCGCCCGCTGGACCAGCATCGTCGGGCCGAACGGCGCGGGCAAGTCGACGCTGCTCAAGGCAATGGCGGGCCTGCTCGCGCACCGGGGCGAGGTGCGGCTCTTCGGCGACGTGCTGGGCAAGGTGCCCGCGCGGATCCGTGCCCAGCGCCTGTCCTGGCTCGGCCAGAGCGGCACGGGCGAGGGCAGTGCCGACGACCTGATGGTCTACGACATCGCCATGCTCGGCCGGCTGCCGCACCAGCGCTGGCTGGCCGCGCCCAGCACGGCCGACCGCGAAGCCGTGGAGCGCGCCTTGCGCAGCACCCAGGCCTGGGAGTGGCGCGACCGCCCGCTGGGGCAGCTCTCGGGCGGCGAGCGCCAGCGTGTGCTGCTGGCGCGCGCGCTCGCGGTCGAGGCCGATCTGCTGCTGATGGACGAGCCGCTTGCCAACCTCGATCCGCCGCACCAGGCCGACTGGATGCAGACCGCGCGTGCACTCGTGGCCCAGGGCAAGACGGTGGTCAGCGTGCTGCACGAGCTGCCGATGGCGCTGGCCGCCGACGAACTGGTCGTGATGAACCAGGGCCGTGTCGTGCACCACGGCGGCTGCAGCGACCCTGTGACCCACACCGCGCTCGAGCAGGTGTTCGACCAGCGCGTTCGTGTGCACCGCGTGGCGGACCAGTGGATTGCGTTGCCGCAGTAACCAACATACGAACCGAAGAATCATGCAGATCGAAACACCCCCCAGCGAGAAGCCTTACGAGAAGCCTGAAGGCGAACGCCGAGGCATCGTCATCGTCAACACCGGCGACGGCAAGGGAAAAAGCACCGCCGCGTTCGGCCTCGCGCTGCGCGCCCACGGCCGCGGCAAGCCCGTGAAGATCTACCAGTTCATGAAGGTGCCGAGTGCGCGTTTCGGCGAGCACCGCATGTTCGAGCAGATCGGCATTCCCATCGAAGGGCTCGGCGACGGCTTCAGCTGGAAGAGCCAGGACCTCGAACGCTCCGGGCAGCTGGCGCGCGACGGCTGGGAGAAGGCCAAGGCGGCGATTCTGTCGGGCGAGTTCTTCCTGGTCGTGCTCGACGAGATCACCTACCCGCTGATCTACGGTTGGCTGCCGCTCGAAGGCGTGCTCGAAACCCTGCGCACGCGGCCCAAGCATATGCACGTGGTGCTCACCGGCCGCCGCTGCCCGCCCGAACTCATCGAGCTGGCCGACACCGTGACCGAGATGACCTTGGTCAAGCACGCCTTCAAGGCCGGCATTCCCGCGCAACGCGGCATCGAAGACTGAACACCATGGCGCACGCGTTCGAGGCGCACGAGGCGGCGGCTGTCTACCGCGCGATCCACGAGCGGCGCGACATGCGCCACTTCGCAGGCGGGCAGGTCGCGCCCGAGGTGCTGCGCCGGCTGCTCGACGCGGCGCACCACGCGCCCAGCGTCGGGTTCATGCAGCCGTGGCGCTTCATTCGCATTCGCGGGCAGGCGCTGCGCCAGCAACTGCACCGTGTCGTGGAACACGAGCGCGTGCTCACCGCCCGTGCGCTGGGCGAGCGCGAAGACGAATTCATGTGCCTCAAGGTGCAGGGCCTGCTCGATGCGGCCGAGCTGCTGGCGGTGACGCTGGCCGACGGACGCGAGAAGCATGTGTTCGGCCGCCGCACGCTGCCGCAGATGGACCTGGCCTCCGCCTCGTGCGCCATCCAGAACCTGTGGCTCGCGGCGCGTGCCGAAGGCCTGGGCATGGGATGGGTGTCGCTGTTCGACCCGGCCGAGGTGTCGGTGCTGCTCGGCCTGCCGGAAGGGGCGGAGGCCATCGCCTTGCTGTGCCTGGGGCCGGTGGAGAATTTCTACGACGAACCCATGCTGCAGCGCGAGCGCTGGGCCCGGCGCGCGCCGCTCGCGTCGCTGGTGTTCGACGAAGGCTGGGGCCGGCCTTCGGACCTGTTCGACCGTTCTCTCGGGGAACCCGCCTGATGCTTGCCTTCGACACCGTTCTCTTCGAACTTGCGCGCCTGTTCCTCTGGCCCGTGACGCTGGGCGTGCTGCTGTCCTTCGTGTACGCCGTGTACTGCCTGGGCGCCTTCGGCATCGAGTACCTGCAGCGCCGCCGCGACCCGTCGCGCGTGCTGGCACTGCGGCACCATGCCGATGCCAGCCAGGAGCAGATGGAGCTGGTGGTGCTCAAGCAGCTCGAAGGCGTGCGCCTGTGCAGCCGCGTGGCGCCGATGCTGGGGCTGATTGCCACCATGATCCCGATGGGCCCGGCGCTGGTGGCCGTGGCATCGGGCGAATCGCAGGGCGTGGCGCAGAGCCTCGCGCCCGCGTTCGCCGCCGTGATCGTGGCGCTGGCGTCGGCCTCGATCACCTTCGTGGTCTACACCGTGCGCAGGCGCTGGCTCATGCGCGAGCTGGTGACGGTGCTGGACGCGCGGGACCGGTTGTCATGACCCGTCGGCAGTTTTCGATATTGAGCAGCCTGGACACCGACGACGACGACCCCGTGCTCTCCACCATCAACCTGATCGACGTGTTCATGGTGGTCATCGGCATGCTGATGATCGCGGTCATCAACAACCCGATGAACCCCTTCGCGCAGGACAAGGTGACGGTCATCCGCAACGAGGGCCAGCCGAACATGGAGATCATCACGCGCGAGGGGCAGAAGATCACGCGCTTCAAGGCCAGCGGCGCGACGGGGCAGGGCGACGGCGAGAAGGCCGGCACCGCCTGGCGTCTGAAGGACGGCACGATGGTCTATGTGCCGGCGGATGCAGTGCCTTCGGGGGCAGTACCTTCGGGTGCCGTGCCGGCGCAGGGCGGGAAGTGACGAAGCGGTTCTTCTTCTGGTTGCTCCTGGCTGGACTGGGGTTCCTGGTGCCGGCCCAGGCCCAGCAGGCTTCTTCGCGGGTCGTGGTGTTGAGCACCTCGCTGGTATCGCCGGCGCGCGTGGTGCGGCTGCAGGCCGCGGCGCGCGACGCGGGTGTGCCGCTGCAGGTGATGTCGGCCGCAACGGATTCGCCCGAAGCGCTGGCAGGCGCGCTCGACGGCGCGCGCCTGCTCGTGATCGACGCGCCGCACCTCAGCGTGGCGCAGGCCGCCGCGGCGCGCTTCGGCGACACAGTGGCGCGCAGCGCCACGCCCTATGTGCTGATCGGCGAGTTCGCGCTGGTCGCGAAAGGCCAGGCTTCCGTTGCCGCGCCGCTGGCGGCCGAGCGTGGCGTCGATGCCGCATGGGCGCAAAGGTTGCGCGAGTACTGGCGCTTTTCCGGTTCTGCCAACCTTGACGCGGCGATGCAGGCCCTCGCGCAGCCCGGCAGCCTCGCGGGCTTGCCGGACCCCGTGCCGCTGCCATTGGCCGGCCTGTACCACCCGGGCTGGCAGCGCATCGCGACCGACATCGCCGCCATCGACACGCTCCCCGGAACCGGCACGGTCGCCATCGCGATCAACGGCGCCACCGTCACCGGCGACGACACAGGATGGCTCGACACGCTGATCGCCGCGCTGGAACAGCGCGGCCTTCGCGCCTATGCCTTCTACGGCCCGCGCCAGCAGAAGGACCTGTTTTTTCGCATGACGCACACCGGTGAACGGCGCGTGGCCGACGTGATCGTCAACGCCTCGCTGGTGTTCAGCCCGAACGAGCGCAAGGCCGAGCTGGAGCGCATCGGCGTGCCGGTGCTGCAGACGCTGCCCTCGCTGGCCATGGACGCCGCGCAATGGGCGCAAAGCAAGGACGGCCTTTCGCAGACCGACATTGCCGCCTACTACAGCCCGAGCGAACTGGCCGGCATGACCGACCCGATGTTGGTGACCGCCCGCGATGCCACGGCCGGCAACCTGCAGCCGCTGCCCGCGCAGATCGACGCCGTGGCCGGCAAGGCCGCCGCATTGCTGCGCCTGCAGCGCACCCGGGCCGCGGAGCGCCGCGTGGCGATGCTGGTCTACAACTACCCGCCGGGCGAGGCGAACTTCGGCGCATCGTTCCTCAACGTGCCGCGCAGCGTGAACAACATGCTCGCGGCGATGCAGTCGGCCGGCTACCGCACCGAACTGCCGGGCACCGACGCGCTCATTGCGCAGGTGCAGGCGACGATGAAGGCCTACTACCCCGCGGGGCAGGGCGATGCCTTGCAGCCGCTGCTGGGCAGTGGCCTGGCCGATGCGCTGCCGCTGTCGCGCTACCTCGCCTGGTTTCGCGCGCTGCCTGCCGACACGCAGCGCCGCATCGAAACCTACTGGGGCCCGCCCGAGCAGTCGACCATGCTGCGAAACGTCGCGGGCGAGCCGGCCTTCGTGATTCCGCGCGTGCAGTTCGGCAACGTGGTGGTGCTGCGCCAGCCGCCGCGCTTCGAGCCCGGCACGCCGGTGGCGAGCAAGGCCGAGCAGGTGTATCACCGCTCCGCCGTTCCGCTGAGCCACAGCTACCTCGCCACCTACCTCTGGCTGCGCACGCAGTTCGGCGCCAGCGCGGTGGTGCACGTGGGCACGCACGGCACGCTCGAGTGGTCGGCGGGCAAGGAGCGCGGGCTGTCGGTGCAGGACGACCCCTTGCTCGCGCTCGGCGACCTGCCCAACCTGTACCCGTACATCATGGACAACCTCGGCGAGGCCACCACTGCCAAGCGGCGCGGCCGCGCGACCATGGTGAGCCATTCGACGCCGATGTTCGCGCCCGCGGGTTTTCGCCCCGGGGTGCAGGACATGCACGAGCGCATGCACGACTGGGAGACGCTGTCGCCCGGCCCGGTGAAGACCGCGATGGAAAGGAAACTGGCGGCGGCGTTCGTCGAGCAGCACTACGACCGCGACCTGAAATGGACACCCGCGCAGATCCGCGCGGACTTCGCGGGTTTCATCGCCGTGCTGCACCCGTACCTCGACGAGCTCGCGCAGACCGCGCAGCCGCTGGGCCTTGCCACCTTCGGGCAGGCGCCGAGTGCAGAACGCCGGCGCATGACGATCCTGCAGATCCTGGGCAAGCCCTTGGTGGAGGCGCTGGGCGAGGACGTCGACGAGGCCTTCCTGATCGACGCGAAGAGCGTCGCCGGCTCCAAGCCCGCGCGCTGGGTGGCACTGGCGCTCACCGACGCACAGGCGGCCAGCGACATGGGCAGGACCCCCGCCGACAAGAAGCGTCTCCAGGCATTGGCGGAGCGTGCGCGCCAGCTCGACGACGTGCTCGCGCACAACGAAGAAATCGAAGGCCTGCTGACCGCACTCGACGGGCGTTACCTGAAGTCGAGCTACGGCGGCGATCCGGTGCGCAACCCCGACAGCCTGCCCACCGGGCGCAACCTCTACGGTTTCGACCCGAGCCGCGTGCCGACGCGCGCGGCCTGGGACACGGGCGTGGCCGCGATGGACGCCTGGATCGCCGAACACGCGAAGACCCACGCCGGCAAGGCACCCGAGAAGATCGCCTTCACGCTGTGGGCCGGCGAGGCCTCGCGCCACCAGGGCGTGCTGGAAAGCCAGGCCCTCTACGCCATGGGCGTGAAGCCGCGCTGGGACGAGGGCGGGCGCATGACGGGCATCGAGGTCATGCCCGCGCCGGTGTTGAAGCGGCCACGCATCGACGTGCTGCTGAGCGTCACCGGCTCCTACCGCGACCAGTTCCCCAACGTGATGCGCTGGCTCGACGAAGCCGTGCAGCAGGTGGCGGCCCTGCGCGAGCCCGGCAACGCCGTGGCGCTGCACAGCGAGGCGCTGGCGCGCAAGCTGCGCGCGCAAGGCGCGTCGGCACAGGAGGCGCAGCGCTGGTCGACGGCGCGCGTGTTCTCGAACGAGCAGGGCAGCTACGGCGCGGGGCTCGAAGAAGCCGCGCTCGCGAGCGACGTGTGGAAGCGCCAGCAACGCGGCGGCGGCGATGCGCAGATGGCGCAGCTCTACATGGATCGCATGGGGCACGCCTACGGCAACGGCCTGGACGGCGCGGCGCGGCCCGGCGCCTATGCGGGCAACCTGGTGCAGGTCGATGCGGCGCTGATGGCGCGCAGCTCCAACCTGTACGGCGTGCTGACCAACGACGACCCGTTCCAGTACCTGGGCGGCATCGCGCAGGCCGTGCGCCAGCTCACGGGCAAGGACCCGGCGCTGTACGTGCAGAACCTGCGCGACGGCGCCGCGGTGCGCACCGACACGGCCGCGGGCGCCATCGCGCGCGAGATGCAGACTCGCTACCTGCATCCGCAGTGGATCGCGGCGCAGAAGGCCGAAGGCTACAGCGGCACGCTGCAGGTGCTGAAGACCGCGCAGTTCCTCTGGGGCTGGCAGGTCACCGCGCCGGCCACCGTGCGGCAGGACCAGTGGCAGTCGCTGCACGACGTGTATGTGCGCGACAGGTACAAGCTGGGCACGCGCGAATGGCTCGAAGGGGACAACCGCGCCGCCTTCGCGCAGACGCTGGAGCGCATGCTCGACGCGGTGCGGCTGAACTACTGGAAGCCCGATGCCGCCACGCGGCGCGAGCTGGCGCAGGCCTATGCGGAGGCCGCGCGCGCGACCGGGCTGCGCGAGCCCAATGCGGGCGTGCAGCGCTTCGTGCAGGCGGCGCTGGCGCCCGCGGCACCGGCACAAGCGCAGGCGCAGGCGCAGCCGCGCCCTCCGGTCGAGCCCGTGGTCGCGGTGGCGTCCGCGCCCGCGGCCGAGCCGGCGCCGGACACCACGCAGCCCGTCAGCGGCCTCAAGCTCGAGCCCACGCCGGCTGACACCCCGGCGCCGCCAGCCGAAACCGTCGTCCTTCGGCTCTGGGTCGCATTCGGTGCCGCGTTGCTCGTCGCATTCGGCGCATTGATGCAATGGCGCCGGGGCCGGGCGCCGGCCTGATTCGCGAGAATGGCCGGTCTCATGCCCCACCCGACTCCTGAATACGCCCTTGCCGTGGCCGCCGCGCTGTGGATCGCGCTGGTTGTCGACCGCTGGCTGGGCGAGCCGCCCGCGGCGCTGCACCCGGTCGTGTGGATGGGCAACTACCTCGGGTGGATCGGTTCGCGCGTCGCGCCGCGCATGCACCTGTCGAAGCCGACCGACCTGCCGATGTTCTTCATCGGTGCATTGACGTGGTGTGTCGGTGCGGCGTGCGTCTGGGGCGTCGCCATGGCCTTGCAGACGCTCGTCACGCAGTGGCTTCCCCTGTGGGCCGTGGCGCTGCTGCTCGGCCTGCTGCTCAAGCCGCTGTTCGCCTGGCGCATGCTGCGCGACGAAGTGCTGGCGGTCGAGGCCGCATTGGCCGTGTCGCTCGACGCCGGGCGCCAGCAGCTGGCACGGCTGGTGAGCCGCGACGTCTCGCGGCTCAGCGAGCGCGAGGTGCGCGAAAGCGCCATCGAGTCGCTGGCCGAAAACCTCAACGATTCGCTGGTGGCCCCGGTGTTCTGGTTCGTGCTGCTCGGCCTGCCGGGCGCGGCGCTCTACCGCTTCGCCAACACGGCCGACGCGATGTGGGGCTACCGTGGCGAGCGCAACGGCCGCGACTGGACCTGGCTCGGCAAATGGGCCGCGCGCGCGGACGACGTGCTGTCGTGGGTGCCGGCGCGCATCACGGTGCTGCTGCTGGCGCTCGCTGCGTGGCGCTGGCCCGCGGGGCTGTCGCAGGAGGCACGCCGCACCCCGTCGCCCAACAGCGGCTGGCCGATGGCGGCGATGGCGCTGCTGCTCGGCGTGCGGCTGGCCAAGCCGGGCGTGTATGCGCTGAATGCCGAGGGGCGTGCGCCTTCTGCGGCCGACATGCAGCGCACCGCGCAGCTAGGCGAGCGAGCGGCCCTGGCGCTGTGCCTGTTCGCGTCGCTGGCGATCCTGGCGACCACGGGCTGGAGGTGGGCATGAGCGCGGCGCTGCATGGCGGCCCCGATGCCTCCGGCGCGGCACCGCACGACTTCTCGACCAACGGCAACGCGGTAGGGCCTTGCCCGGCAGCACTGGAGGCACTGCGCACCGCCGATGCCGCGCACTACCCGGACCCGCACTACACGGCGCTGCGCGACAAGCTCGCGGCCTTTCATGGCGTGTCGGCGCGGCGCGTTGTCGTTGCAGCAAGCGCGAGCGAATTCATCCACCGCATCAGCGCGGCCGTGATGCAGCAGGGCGGCCGCACGGTGTGGTTGCCGGCGCACAGCTATGGCGACTACGAGCGTGCGGCGCGGGCCTGGGGCCTGCAGTTGATGCGCGCGCCGCAGGCGGCTGCCGACGCCGCGCTGCGCTGGTGCTGCGAGCCGTCGAGCCCGCTGGGCCAGCCGCAGGCCGACCTGCCGCAGCATGCCGCCGGCGCCCAGGGTGCCTGCGTCCTCGACCTGGCCTACGAGCCGCTGCGCCTGCAGGGAACGCCATCGCTCGACGACACGCAGCGCAACCGCGTCTGGCAGATGTGGACGCCCAACAAGGCCATGGGCCTGACCGGCGTTCGCGCGGCCTATGCCGTCGCGCCCGACGATGCGGATGCCGATCTGTTGCGGCGCGTCGAATGCCTGGCCCCGTCCTGGCCGCTGGGCACGCACGGCGTCGCGTTGCTCGACGCCTGGGTCGGCGGCGACGCCCAGCGCTGGCTCGCGCAAAGCCTGCAGACCTTGCGCGCGTGGAAGGCGCAGCAACGAGTGCTCTGCGAATCGCTGGGCTGGCATTGCCTGCCCGGTGAGGCGAACTTTTTCTGCGCGCGCACCGACCGCCCTTACCCCCAGCTGGCCGGCGCCTTGCGCACGGAGGGCATCAAGCTGCGCGACTGTGCCTCCTTCGGCCTGCCGGGCCATGTGCGCCTGGGCGTGCTGCCGCCCGCGAGCCAGGACGCCCTGAAAGAGGGATGGACACGCGCGGCCGCTTGCGCCGACCATTGAAAGCCGACCCGTACAGACCATGCTCTACGCCATCACCACGCTCTTTCTCTGCCAACTCGCGGGCGAACTGCTCGTGCAGTGGCTCGGCCTGCCCATTCCCGGTCCGCTGATCGGGATGGTGCTGCTGTTCATCGGCCTGCTGGTGCGCCGTGGCGTGCCGCAGGCGCTGACCGACACCTCGGGCCACCTGCTGCGCAACCTGATGCTGTTGTTCATCCCGGCGGTGGCCGGCGTGATGCTGCATTTCGAGCGGGTGGGGCGGGAATGGCTGCCTTTCCTTGCCGCGGGCATCGTCGGGGCGGCCTTCACCATGACGGTGACCGCGCTCACGTTCCGCTGGATGATCCGCCTCACCGGCAAGGACGCCGAATGACCGCGCCCGCCAAACTCTCCGAGATCTGGGTCTTCCTCGCGCAGTCGCCGCTGCTGTGGCTGTCGCTCACGCTGCTGGCCTACCTGGGCGCGCTGTGGCTGCACACGCGCAGCGGGCGCAACCCGGTGGTCAACCCGGTGCTGATCTCGGTGGTGGTCATCGTCGGCGTGCTGCTGCTCACGCGCACGCCTTACGACACGTATTTCGAAGGCGCGAAGTTCGTGCACTTCCTCATCGGCCCGGCCACCGTGGCGCTGGCCGTGCCGCTGTACAGCCAGGTCGGCCGGCTGCGGCGGCTGTGGCTGCCCATCGGCGTGGCGCTGCTGGTGGGCTCGGTCGCGGCCATCGTGTCGGCCATCGGCATTGCATGGGTGCTGGGCGGCTCGCACGAACTGATGATGTCGCTCGCGCCCAAGTCGGCCACCATGCCCATCGCCATGGGCGTGGCCGAGAAGATCGGCGGGCTGCCCTCGCTGGCGGCCGTGGCCGCGGCGGTGGCCGGCATCTCGGGCGCGATCATGGCCACCGGGCTGTTGAACCTGCTGCGCATCAGGGAGCCCGCGGTGCGCGGCTTTGCGGTCGGCATGGCGGCGCACGGCATCGGCACGGCGCGCGCCATCCAGGTGAACGAGACGGCGGGCGCGTTCTCCGCGCTGGCCATGGGGCTGAACGGCATCGCCACGGCGCTGCTGGTGCCGCTGATCGTCAAGCTGATGGGAGCCTGAAAGGGGAAGAACGCGTGCCGCTGTACTGGTCCCGTCCAATCACCGATCCGCGCCCGATGGAGCTCGTCTGGCCCGCCAGGCCCTATCTGGGCGGCTATGTGTCGGCGCTGAACCGGGGCTGGTCGCGCGACGAATCGCGTCCCGAATCGGGCCCGGAAGAGCGCGCCGCCATCGAGGCCGATGCTGCGGCGTTTCTTGCGAGCCTGGTCGACCGCGAGGCCCTCGGCGCGCCCATTACCCTGCCCGACGGCACGCAGGTGCCGCGGCTGCCGGGCTACAAGTGCTGGATGTGGGACGGCGAGTTCTGCGGCAGCATCGACCTGCGCTGGCAGCCCGGCACCATCGCCTTGCCGGCCTACTGCCTGGGCCACATCGGCTACAACGTCGTGCCGTGGAAGCAGCGCAAGGGCTACGCGACGCGCGCGCTCCGCGCGATGCTGATGCTGGCGGCCGGCGAAGGGCTGAGCCGTGTCGAGATCACCACCAGCCCGGGCAACCTGGCGTCGCAGAAGGTGATCGAGGCCAACGGCGGCGTGCTGGCCGAGACCTTCATCACGCTGCCCAGCCAGGGCAGCCTGACCAAGTACCGCTACTTCATCTACCTCTGAATCCCCGAGCAAGGAGCAAGACCATGGCCCACTACACCGCGGAAATCCTCTGGGAGCGGGGCGAGCAGGACTTCCTCGCCAACACCTACAGCCGCAGGCATTCGCTGCGCTTCGACGGTGGGGCGGAGGTGCCGGGCTCTTCGTCGCCGCACGTGGTGCCGCTGCCGATGTCGGATGCCTCGGCCGTGGACCCCGAAGAGATGTTCGTCGCCTCGCTGTCGAACTGCCACATGCTGTGGTTCCTCACGATGGCCGTGAAGCGCAAGTTCGTGGTCGACCGCTACTTCGACGCGGCCAGCGGTGTGATGGAAAAGAACGCGCAGGGCAAGATGGCGATGACGGTGGTCACGCTGCGCCCGCAGGTAACGTTCTCGGGCGCCAACCTGCCCACGCGCGAACAGGTCGAGCAGATGCACCATCGCGCGCATGACGAATGCTTCATCGCCAATTCAGTGAAGACCGAGGTGCGCTGCGAGCCGGTGTTCTGAGACGCGCACGGCCGAAGGCCGTGCGTCAGCGCACCAACGCGTTGCGCTTCATTTCGAGCTGCGTGATCAGTTTCTGCAGCCGGCCCTCGACGCTGCCCGGCAGCGACATGAAACGGAAGCCCAGCTGGTAGCGCAGCTTTCCGTTCGGCAGCGTGGTGTGGCGCCTGGACACGAGTTCGAGGTCGATCGATAGCTTGCCGAGCGTGCCCAGGGACAGTTCGCAGTTCCGCAGGAAGGTGCCGATCGACAGGTTCGTGATGCGCTCGTCCATGGTGCGCATGCCGACGCCGCCGAGCGACAGGTCGTTCACGTCGAAGCGAAACGCATCGCCCTTGGGCCAGCGGCCCGTGCAGGTGAATGCATCGAGCGGCGTGTCGACGCGGAAGTATTCCCGGCGCTGCAGGTAGAACAGCACCTCGGGAAAGTCGGCCTCGAACGCGGGCCGCCCTTCGAAGCGGGTCTCGCGCGGCGAAACTGTGGCGAATTCGATGCGCACGCCGTCCGGCTGGGCGCTGAACTGGCAGCGCGGCGCCGTCAGCAGGCCCTGGCTCTGCTCGGACGACGCACCCCAGTCGAAGGTGAAGGTGCGCGCGGGCACGTCCACGTCCAGCAGCTGCGTCACGAGTTGGCCGCTGGCGTGCTGCACGGTGAGAAAGTCGCCGCTGTTGACGAGATTGCGCAGCCGGGCGCCGATCTCCAGCGGGTTGCGGCGGCCGAATTCGTCGGTGCTTTCGTCTGGCGCGGTGTGCGGCTGGGCGGGCGCGTCGGCCTGGCCGTTCGACTGGTTTTCCATGGGCTTGCGGTTCAGTAGGTTCTTGCGGGCGCTGTCTTCGTCGACGCCGCGGCACGCGCGTTCAACCGGAACGTGCGACGCCGTCCGGTGTCCAGCAGGTCTGGCTCACTATCAATAGCGGCAGCGTCCGGCCAAAGTTTAGGGGTCGGACATGAAATATTTGCGGGACCGGCCCGAACGCTCAGCGCCGCTGCAGCCGCGGATTCTTCGCGAACAGCTCGGCGGCCCAGTCCACGAAGGCCCGCACCTTGGCGCTCAGGTGGCGGTTGGGCGGGTAGACCACGTGGATCGGCAGCGGGTCGCGCTCCCAGTCCGGCAGCACCTCGACCAGCTCGCCGCTTTCCACCAGCGGCTCGGCCATGAAGGTGATGACCTGCGAAATGCCGAAGCCGCCCACCACCGCCGTGATGTGCGCGTTGCTCTCGTTCACCGACACGCGGTAGTGCCCGTTGAGCTCGATGTGCTCGTCGCCCTTCTTGAACTCGTGCGGGTACACGCGGCGCGTGGTGCCCGAGAAATAGCTCACCACCACGTGGCGCTTCTCGATGTCGTTCGGGTGCTGCGGCATCCCGTAGCGCTTGATGTACGCGGGGGAGGCCACGGTCATGAAATGCAGCGTGCCGATGCGCCGCGCCACCAGCGACTGGTCGCTGAGTTCGCCCGCGCGGATCACGCAGTCCACGTTGTCGCTGATCAGGTCGACGGTGCGGTCGCTCACGCCCAGGTCGACCTGGATGTCGGGGTAGCGGTCGCAGAAGCTGGCCAGGTGGGGCAGGATGATCAGCCTCGCCACCGAGGTGCCGATGTCGACGCGCAGCCGCCCCGTGGGGTTGGCCTGCGCATTCGTCATGCTGGCTTCCATGTCGTCGAAGTCGTTGAGCAGGCGCGCGGCGCGCTCGTAGTAGGCCGCGCCGTCGGGCGTGACCGTCACGCGGCGCGTGGTGCGGTTGAGCAACTTCACGCGCAGGCGCAGCTCCAGCGCCTGAATCTGCTTGGTGACCGTGCCCTTGGGCAGGGCGAGCGAGTCCGCTGCACGGGTGAAAGTGCCCGCTTCCACGACGCGGACAAAGATCCTCATGGCCTGGATTTGATCCATCGAATGCCTGTTCTGGGTGCCCGGCCCACACCGGGGGAGGCGGATTCTTACACAGCAAGGGCATTTCCCTAGTGACCATCCGATTGTTAGCGGATTGGAAACAGAGTAAGGGCATGAACCCTGTTTAACGTCACAGCCCGCGCCTTATATTTCATCCATCGCCCAATACCCCGAGGTCGCCCATGTCACCCGCTCCATCGTCCCTTTCTGCCGAAGCTGCCGCCCGCGCCGCGGTGCAAGGCGTGGAAGCCGATCTTTCGATCGAGCTGCCCGGTCGCGAGGCGGTTCGTGCCCGCGTGTATGGCCAGCGTGCCAAGGCGGACGTGGCGCCGCTGGTGCTGCACTTCCATGGCGGCACCTTCGTGTGCGGCAACCTGGACAACGGGCGCAACGTGGCCCGGCTGCTGGCCGGCGCGGGGGCGGTGGTGGTGTCGGTGGCTTATCCGCTGGCGCCCGAATCGCCTTTCCCGGAACCCATCGAGGTGGGCTACGCCGCCCTCGAATGGCTCTACAAGCAACGCACCAAGCTCGGTGGCAAGGGCACGCAGGTGTACCTGGCCGGCGAGGAAGCCGGCGGCAACCTGGCCGCCGCGGTGGCGCTGATTGCCCGTGACCGGGCGCATCCGCCGATCGCCGGGCAGATTCTGCTGTCGCCCATGCTGGACCCGTGCGCCGGCACCGCCTCGCTGCGCAAGGCCACCAACGATGCGGCCGAGTGCCGCTGGGCCAGCGGCTGGGAAAAGTACCTGAGCTGCCCCTCGAACGCGACGCACCCCTATGCGGTGCCCAGCGGTTCGCTGCGGCTGGCCGCGCTGGCACCGGCCCTCGTGCTGGTAGGCGCGGACGACGCGATGCACGACGAGGCCATGGCCTTCGCCAACCGCCTGCGAGGCGCCGGCATCGAGGTGACGAGCAGCGTGCTGCCCAGCGCCTCGAACTGGCCCAAGGCGCTTTACGACACCGAGAACACGGGTTGCGTGGCCTGCGAGGCCACGGTGCAGCGGCACTTCCGTGAGTTCTTCAGCGCCACCACGCCACCGACCGTGCCTTCGGGCGCGGCGACCAACCACCCCAGTTAGCACCCAGCCCGCCCCGGCTGCCTGATCGACACGCTGCCAGCGCGGCAGCGTGCGAGGGCCCTTTTTTTCCTGAATTTCGCCTCCTGGTGCCGAAAAGCGCCGGGCTGGCCTGTCGCATCCCAAAAGTCATCGAGAAGGACGAACCATCATGTCGAACAACGAAAAAAAGCTGTCTTCCACCACCCCCAAGGGACTGTGGCCCGCCGTGACCGGCCTGACTGCGGTGCTGGCCGTGGCCGCCGCCGTGCTGGGCATGCACAGCTTCAAGGCCGAGGCGAACAACGCGCCGGCGGCGCCGCCTGCCACGCCGGTGTCGGTGGCCACCGTGGCGTCGAGCGAGATCAACGCCTGGGACGAGTTCTCGGGCCGGCTCGAAGCCGTCGAGCGCGTCGATGTGCGCTCCCGCGTGGCGGGCGCCGTGCAGGCGGTGCATTTCCGTGAAGGCACGCTGGTGAAGCAGGGCGACCTGCTGGTCACCATCGACCCCGCGCCGTATGCGGCCGAGGTCGAGCGCGCCGAGGCGCAAGTCGCCTCTGCACAGGCCCGCCAATCGTTCAGCCGCAGCGAGCAGGAGCGTGCCAAGCGCCTGTGGGACGACAAGGCCATTGCCCAGCGCGAGTACGACGAGCGCGTGAACGCCGGCAGCGAGGCCAACGCCAACCTGCGCGCGGCGCAAGCCCAACTGCAGACCGCGCGCCTGAGCCTGGGCTACACGCAGGTGCGTGCCCCCGTGTCGGGCCGCATCGGCAAGATCGAGGTGACGGTGGGCAACCTGGTGGCGGCCGGTCCGGGCGCCCCGGTGCTGACCACGCTGGTCTCGGTGAGCCCGATCTACGCGAGCTTCGACGCCGACGAGCAGGTCATCACCCGCGCCCTGAAAGACCTGCCGAGCGGCTCCAGCGCACGCGGCCTCATCGATTCGATTCCCGTGCAGATGGGCACCGCCGGCCTCGACGGCACGCCCTTCACCGGCAAGCTGCAGCTCATCGACAACCAGGTCGATGCCAAGAGCGGCACGGTGCGCGTGCGCGCCTCGTTCGACAACAAGGACGGCGCGCTCATTCCGGGCCAGTTCGCCCGCATCCGCATGGGCCAGGCCCGCAACGACACCGCGCTGCTGGTGAGCGAACGCGCCATCGGCACCGACCAGAACAAGAAGTTCGTGATGGTCGTGGGTGAAGACAACAAGGCGGCCTACCGCGAAGTGACGCTGGGCGCCTCCATCAACGGCCTGCGTGTCGTGAGCAAGGGCCTGAAGGCGGGCGACCGCGTGGTGGTCAACGGCCTGCAGCACATCCGCCCGGGTGCGCTGGTGGCGCCGCAGCAAGTGACCATGGACGCCAAGGCCGACCCCAATCAACAACAACCGGAACGCGTCGCGGAAGCGGCCAAGTCCTGATTTCGGAGGAGGGCGCATCCGCGCCCGCCGGAGAACCAACATGAATCTCTCAAAATTCTTCATCGACCGGCCGATCTTTGCCGGCGTGCTGTCGCTATTGATGCTGATAGCCGGCCTGATCGCGCTGCGCGGGCTGCCGATCTCGGAGTACCCGGAAGTTGCGCCGCCCTCGGTGGTGGTGCGCGCCACGTACCCGGGCGCCAACCCGAAGGTGATCGCTGAAACCGTTGCCACCCCGCTCGAAGAGCAGATCAACGGCGTCGAAGGCATGCTCTACATGGGCAGCCAGGCGACCACCGACGGCGTGCTCACGCTGACCGTCACGTTCCGCCTGGGCACCGATCCCGACAAGGCCCAGCAACTGGTGCAGAACCGCGTCTCGCAAGCCGAGCCGCGCCTGCCCGAGGAAGTGCGCCGCCTGGGCATCACGACCGTCAAGAGCGCGCCCGACCTGACGATGGTGGTCCACCTCGTCTCGCCGAACAACCGCTACGACATCAACTACCTGCGCAACTACGCGGT
The DNA here is from genome assembly GCF_979254005.1 of Variovorax sp. AC103. Taxonomy (NCBI): domain Bacteria; kingdom Pseudomonadati; phylum Pseudomonadota; class Betaproteobacteria; order Burkholderiales; family Comamonadaceae; genus Variovorax; species Variovorax sp. AC103. The sequence continues at coordinate 238,661 of NZ_CEEDFC010000011.1, forward strand.
GCTGAACGTGAAGGACCCGCTCGCGCGCATCGAAGGCGTGGGCCAGGTGCAGATCTTCGGCGGCGGCGACTACTCCATGCGCGTGTGGCTCGACCCGCAGAAGGTCGCGCAGCGCGGCCTCTCGGCCAGCGACGTGGTGGCCGCCATCCGTGGCCAGAACGTGCAGGCCGCGGCCGGCGTGGTCGGCGCATCGCCGGGCCTGTCGGGCGTGGACATGCAGCTGTCGATCAATGCGCAAGGGCGCCTGCAGAGCGAGGAAGAGTTCGGCGACATCATCGTCAAGAGCGGCACCGACGGCGCCGTGACCCGGCTGCGCGACATCGGCCGCCTGGAGATGGGCGCGGCCGACTATTCGCTGCGTTCGCTGCTGAACAACGACCCGGCCGTCGGCATGGGCGTGTTCCAGGCACCGGGCTCCAACGCGCTCGACATTTCTTCCAACGTGCGCAAGACGATGGAAGAGCTCAACAAGAACATGCCCGAAGGCCTGGAATACCGCATTGCCTACGACCCGACGCAGTTCGTGCGGGCATCGATCGAATCGGTGATCCACACGCTGCTCGAAGCCATCCTGCTGGTGGTGCTGGTGGTGATCCTGTTCCTTCAGACGTGGCGCGCTTCCATCATTCCGCTGCTGGCCGTGCCGGTGTCGGTGATCGGTACCTTCGCGGTGCTGCATGTGCTGGGCTTCTCGATCAACGCGCTGAGCCTGTTCGGGCTGGTGCTGGCCATCGGCATCGTGGTGGACGACGCCATCGTGGTGGTGGAGAACGTGGAGCGCAACATCGAGGCGGGGCTCTCGCCGCGCGAGGCCACGTACCGTGCCATGCGCGAAGTGTCGGGCCCCATCATCGCCATCGCGCTGGTGCTGGTGGCCGTGTTCGTGCCGCTGGCGTTCATCAGCGGTCTCACGGGCCAGTTCTACAAGCAGTTCGCGGTGACCATCGCCATCTCGACGGTGATCTCGGCGATCAACTCGCTCACGCTGTCGCCCGCGCTCGCCGCCTTGCTGCTGCGCGGCCACGACCAGCCCAAGGACGCGCTCACGCGCGGCATGGACCGTGCGTTCGGCTGGCTGTTCCGCGGCTTCAACCGCCTGTTCCATCGCGGTTCCGAGGCCTACAGCGGCGGCGTGAAGAGCGTGATCTCGCGCAAGTCGCTGATGCTGGTGATCTACGTGGCGCTGGTCGCGGTGACCTTCGGCCTGTTCAAGGCGGTGCCCGGCGGCTTTGTGCCGGCGCAGGACAAGCAATACCTGATCGGTTTTGCGCAACTGCCCGACGGCGCCACGCTGGACCGCACGGAAGACGTGATCACCCGCATGGGCGAGATCATGAAGAAGAACCCGAACATCGAGGACGCCATCTCGTTCCCGGGCCTGTCGATCAACGGATTCACCAACAGCTCGAACTCGGGCATCGTGTTCGCCACGCTCAAGCCCTTCGACCAGCGCAAGCGCCCCGACCAGAGCGGCAACGCCGTGGCCGGCCAGCTCAACGGCGCCTTCGCGGGCATCCAGGACGCGTTCATCGTGATGTTCCCGCCGCCGCCGGTGGCGGGCCTGGGCACCACGGGCGGCTTCAAGCTGCAGCTGGAAGACCGCGCCTCGGTCGGCTACGACCAGATGGACCAGGCGGTGAAGGCCTTCATGGCCAAGGCGCAGGCCGCGCCCGAGCTGGCCGGCATGTTCACCAGCTGGCAGGTCAACGTGCCGCAGCTGTACGCGGACATCGACCGCACCAAGGCCCGCCAGCTCGGCGTGCCGGTGACGGACATCTTCGACACCATGCAGATCTACCTGGGCAGCCTGTACGCGAACGACTTCAACAAGTTCGGCCGCACGTACTCCGTGCGGGTGCAGGCCGACGCGCCTTACCGCGCCCGTGCCGAAGACGTGGGCCTGCTGAAGGTGCGCTCGACCTCGGGCGAGATGGTGCCGCTGGCCGCGCTGATGAAGGTCAATTCGACCTTCGGGCCGGAACGCGCCATGCGCTACAACGGCTACCTGGCCGCCGACATCAACGGCGGCCCCGCGCCGGGCTACTCGTCGGGCCAGGCGCAGGACGCGATCACCAAGATCGCGGCCGAGACGCTGCCCAAGGGCGTGAGCTTCGAATGGACCGAGCTGACCTATCAGGAAATTTTGGCCGGCAACTCCGCCTTCCTGGTGTTCCCGCTGGCCATCCTGCTGGTGTTCCTGGTGCTGGCCGCGCAGTACGAGAGCCTGACGCTGCCGATCGCGATCATCCTGATCGTGCCCATGGGCATCATGGCCGCGATGGCGGGGGTATGGATATCGGGGGGTGACAACAACGTCTTCACGCAGATCGGGTTGATCGTGCTGGTGGGGCTGAGTGCGAAGAACGCGATCCTGATCGTGGAGTTCGCACGGGAGCTGGAGTTCGCCGGGCGAACGCCGGTGCAAGCCGCCATCGAAGCCAGCCGCCTGCGCCTGCGCCCGATCCTGATGACCTCGCTGGCCTTCGTGATGGGTGTGCTGCCCCTGGTGCTGTCCACCGGCGCGGGCTCCGAAATGCGCAAGGCGATGGGCGTGGCGGTGTTCTCCGGAATGATCGGCGTGACGGCCTTCGGCCTGTTCCTGACGCCGGTTTTCTATGTGCTGCTGCGCCGCCTGGCGGGCAACAAGCCGCTCAAGCTGCATGGCCAGGTGCCGCACGGCGACGAGTTCGTGTCGGCGGAGCATCCGGCAGCGCCCGCACCGCAGGGCCCGCACGGCGGTTCGGGTGGTGGTGGGCTGCATCCGGTGCCCGCATCGCCGCGCCCTTCGCACGGTTCGCATGACTGATCGAGAAGAAAGCTGATCATGAAATTCTCAGTACAACCTTTGGTGAAGAAGCCGCTTCACGCGTTTCGCACGGCGCTGCTGCCGCTGATGGCCGCCCTGGTGCTGGCGGGCTGTGCCACCGTGCCCTCGGGCGTGCCCGAGATCACGACCACGGCCCAGTTCAAGGAGCAGGGCGCCACGCCGCCGGCCGGCTTCACGCGGGCCCTGCCTGCCGAGGCGCAGGCGCGCGGTGCATGGTGGCTGGCGTTCAACGACCCGGCGCTCAATGCGCTGGTCGAGAAGGCCGACGTGAACAACAACAACATCCAGGCCGCTGCCGCGCGGCTGGCCGAGGCCCGCGCGCTGGCGCGCAGCGCCAACGCCGACCGCCTGCCGCAGATCGGCCTGGGGGCCGGTGCCAACCGCGGCGCGGGGCTGGACAAGGCCACGGCCAGCACCCGCCCGGCGACCATCACCAACATCGGCGCCACCTTCTCCTACGAGGTCGACCTGTTCGGGCGCCTCTCGGGCGCCAGCAACGCGGCCAAGCTGGATGCGGCCGGCCGCGAGGCGCTCCTGCAAAGCACGCGCCTGGCGGTGCAGGCCGAGGTGGCGCAGACCTACCTGCAGCTGCGCGCGCTCGACGCCGAGCGCGCCCTGGTGCGCGAACAGGTCGAGGCCTACCGCGACACGCTGCGCCTGACGCAGCGCCGCGAGCAGGCCGGCGACATCGCCGAGCTCGACGTGGCGCGCGTGCAGACCGAGGTGTCGTCCACCGAATCGGACGCGCTCGCGCTCGATCGCCAGCGCGCCCAGGTGGAGCACGCGCTGGCCGTGCTGGTGGGCGATTCGGCCTCCAGCTTCGGGCTGCGCAGCGACGAATGGGCGACGGCGCTGCCGTCCATCCCGCCGGGCGTTCCCGGCACGGTGCTCACGCGCCGGCCCGACGTGTCGGCCGCGCAGAGCGCCGTGCTGGCCGCGCAGGCCCGCGTGGGCGTGGCGCAAACGGCCTGGTTTCCGGACATCTCGCTGACCGGCGCCGCCGGCTACGCCTCGCCCGAAATCGGCGACCTGTTCAAGTGGTCGGCCCGCTCCTGGGGCGTGGGTGCGCTGCTGTCGCTGCCGATCTTCGACGGCGGGCGCCGCGAGGCGGGCGTGCAGGGCGCCAATGCGCAGCTCGATGGTGCGCTGGCCAGCTACCGCACGCAGGTGCTGGTGGCGTTCCAGGAGGTCGAAGACCAGCTGTCGGCCATCCGCATCCTGCAGGAGCAGTCGGTAGTGCAGGCGCAGGCCGTGACCTCGGCACAGCGCGCCACCAGCCTGTCGGACACGCGCTACCGCAACGGCTACATCAGCCAGCTCGACCTGCTGGACGCGCGCCGCAGCGAGCTGCGCAACCGCCGCCAGGCGTTGCAGGTGAAGTCGGCGCAGTACCAGGCGGCCGTGGGCCTGATCCGCGCAATCGGCGGGGGCTGGGACGCGCCCGCGCAGACGGTGGCGGCGCGCTGAGCGGTTCGTACTCGAGGGATTGAAAGCCTGAACGCCGCAAGGCGGTCTTTGCGCTGCCGCAGGCTCAGTCGTTGCCGGCTGGGTTTGCGGCGGCGCTTATTTTCTTGAGCTCCGACACGCCCATGGCCAGGGCGTTGGAATAGCTGGTCTGCGGTTTCGTGGCGGCGCGGTAGACGCGGTAGTCGAGCGTTTCGGACGACTCGCCGCCATGGTGGGCTTCGAGGAGCGTCCAGAAAAACTGGCCGGGTTCACGTTCTTCGACGGCAAGGGCCAAATCGTTCAAGGCTGGCATGGGTCCCTGGATGCAATGTGTTGTCTGTGTGTGTTCTGTTTACGCACCTGGAAGACTTTTGGATTTACCGACGGCGTTTACAACGCTTGCGGTGTGAAAAATGTCGCATTTCGTCTGTCTCCATTGCACTGAATCCGGCTCAACGACAATCCGCCGATGAGTTCAAAGGCGAAAAGCGGACCGGCGCAGTGCGTCATGGTCCTGGGCACCACCAGCGGGGCCGGCAAGAGCTGGATGGCCACGGCGCTGTGCCGCTGGTATGCGCGCCGGGGCCTGAAGGTGGCACCCTTCAAGGCGCAGAACATGAGCAACAACGCCCGCGTGGTGGGCGGCGGCGAAATCGGCAGCGCCCAGTACTTTCAGGCCCTGGCCGCCAACGCCGTGCCCGATGTGCGAATGAACCCGCTGCTGCTCAAGCCCGAGCGCGACACCCACAGCCAGGTGGTGCTGATGGGGCAGGTGAGCGAGGAACTCTCGGCCTTGCCCTGGCGCGGCCGCAGCCAGCGGGTGTGGCCGCAGATCGCGCTGGCGCTGGACGAGCTGCGTGCCGAGAACGACGTGGTGGTGATCGAAGGCGCCGGCTCGCCGGCAGAGATCAACCTGATGGCCAGCGACATCGTCAACATGCGCATCGCCCGCCACGCCCAGGCGCGCTGCCTGCTGGCCACCGACATCGACCGCGGCGGTGCCTTCGCGCACCTCTACGGCACGTGGGCGCTGTTGCCGGAGGCAGACCGTGCGCTGCTGCGCGGCTTCGTGCTCAACAAGTTCCGCGGCGACGCCTCGCTGCTGGCGCCCGCGCCGCAGCAATTGCAGGAACTGACCGGCGTGCCCACCGTGGCCACGCTGCCCATGTGGTGGCAGCACGGCCTGCCCGAGGAAGACGGCGTGTTCGACGACCGAAGCCGGGCCAGCGGCGCGGTCACCCGCACGGTGGCGGTGGTGGCGTACCCGCGCATCAGCAACCTCGACGAGTTCCAGGCATTGAAGAACGTGCCCGGCGTGCGGCTGGTGTGGGCACGCACGCCGGCCGACGTGGCTGGCGCCGACTGGATCGTGCTGCCCGGCTCCAAGCACACCAGCGGTGACCTGGCCTGGCTGCGCGCGCAGGGGCTGGACCGCGCCGTGGCCGCGCATGCCGAACGCGGCGGCGCGGTGCTGGGCATCTGCGGCGGGCTGCAGATGCTGGGCGAGGCGCTGGTCGATCCGCACGGCATCGACGGCAATGCGCCGGGGCTCGGCCTGCTGCCGCTGGTGACGGTGTTCGCGCGCGAGAAAACGGTGCGCCACCGCGCCGCACGCTTCGGCGCGCTGAACGGCGCGTGGGGCGCGTTGTCGGGCGTGAGCGTGACCGGCTACGAGATTCACCACGGCCAGACCGCCGAGCACCCGCAGATGGCACAGGCCGGCCAGGCCGTGATGCCCGACGGGCTGGCCTGGCAGAACGCGCGCGGCAACGTGCTGGGCATCTACCTTCACGGCCTGTTCGAGGACCCGGGCGCGCTGCAGGCGCTGTTCGGCGCGTCCGCGCCCACGCTGGACGCCACCTTCGACGGCCTGGCCGATTTCATCGACACCCACTTCGACGCCGGCGTGCTTGCCGGACTGATTGCATGACCGACTTCATTCCCACCATTCCCGACCTCGCCGACGCGGCGCTGGCCGCCCGGCTGCAAGGCGCGCTCGACAACAAGACCAAGCCGCAGGGCGCGCTCGGCCGGCTCGAAACGCTGGCCCTGCGCATCGGCACCATCCTCGGCAGCGAGCAACCGGTGCTCCATGCCCCGCAGATGCTGGTGTGCGCGGGCGACCACGGGCTGGCGGCGCGCGGTGTCTCGGCCTACCCGAGCGACGTGACCTGGCAGATGGTCGAGAACTTCCTGGCCGGTGGCGCGGCGGTGAGCGTGCTTGCGCGCCAGCACGGCCTGGCGCTCACGGTGGTCGACTGCGGCGTGCGGCGCGACTTCCAGGCCCGGCCCGGGCTGGTGTCGCGCCGCATCGCCGAAGGCACTGCCGATGCGTCGGCCGGCCCCGCCATGAGCGCGGCGCAATGTGCACAGGCCATCGCCAACGGGCGCGAGGTGGTGCGCGCGCTGCCGGGCAATGCGCTGCTGCTGGGCGAAATGGGCATCGGCAACAGCTCGTCGGCGGCGCTGCTGCTGTCGCGCCTGGGCGGTCTGGACCTGGACGCCTGCATCGGCGCCGGCACCGGGCTGGATGCGGCCGGCCTGCAGCGCAAGCGCGAGGTGCTGCGCCAGGTGCTCGCTTTGCATGCATCGGTCACGTCGCCGCTGGACGCACTGGCGGCCTTCGGCGGTTTCGAGATCGCGACGCTGGTTGGCGCGGTGCTGCAGGCAGCCGAGGAGCGCCGCGTGATCGTGCTGGACGGCTTCATTGCCAGCTCGGCCGTGCTGGTGGCGCAGGCGCTGCAGCCCCATGTGGTGCAGCGCTGCGTGGCGGCGCATTGCTCGGCCGAACCGGGCCACGCGCTGCTGCTGGCGCACCTGGCGCTCGATCCGTTGCTGCACCTCGACCTGCGCCTGGGCGAAGGCTCGGGCGGGGCGCTGGTGTGGCCGCTGCTCGAGTCGGCCTGCCGCATCCTGCGCGAGATGGCCAGCTTCGAGGCGGCGGGCGTGTCGCGCAAGGATGCCTGAGGCCGGATGCCATCGATGAACGGCATTCGCCACTTTCTTCTGGCTCTGCAGTTCTTCACGCGCGTGCCCGTCACCGGGCCGCTTGCGGCGTGGGTCGGCTTCAGCCCGCAGATGCTGCGCGCCAGCGCGGCGCACCTGCCCGGCATCGGCTGGCTGGTGGGCGCGGTGGCGGCGCTGGTGTTCGTGGGGGTGGGCATGGGCTTGCCCGGCGTGGCGGGCGCATTGGCGGCCGCCGTGCTGAGCACGGTGGCCACGGTGATGCTGACCGGCGCCTTCCATGAAGACGGGCTGGCCGACGTGGCCGACGGCCTGGGCGGTTCCGCGAACCGCGACCGGGCGCTGGAGATCATGAAGGACTCGCGCATCGGCGCCTTCGGCGCGGTGGCGCTGGTGCTGGCGCTGGGCCTGAAGTTCGCGCTGCTCGCCGCGCTGGCCGCGCGCGGGTGGCAGGCGGCGGCCGTGGCCATCGTCGGCGCGCACGTGCTGTCGCGGCTGATGCCGCTGTTCCTGATCCGCTGGCTGCCCTATGTGGGCGACAGCGGGGCGAGCAAGGCGAAGCCGCTGGCGGACGCGATCAGCCGGGGCGCGCTGTGCATTGCCTTCGTGTGGGCGGTCCCGGCCGTGGCGTTGCTGCTGTGCGCGCACGACGCGGCGCACGTGGGCGTGGCCCTGTTTGCGGCGGTGGTGGCGGCGGGCTGGATGGCGCGGCTGTTCGTGCGCCGGCTGCAGGGCTTCACCGGCGACGGCCTCGGCGCGACCCAGCAGGTCTGTGAGCTGGCGATCTACCTCGCGCTGGCCTGGCACGCATGAGCCTCCCCCGAAGAACGCTCTGGCTCCAGCGCCATGCGCCGGTGGTGGCCGAACCCGGCCTCTGCTACGGCGCCACGGACCTCCAGGCGCACGCGCAGGCCACGCTGGAGGCCGCGCAGCGCATCGCGCCCTTGCTGCCCGCCGGGCTCCGCCTGCGCAGTTCGCCGCTGCGGCGCTGCGCCGAACTGGCCGATGCCATCGCGGCGCTGCGTCCCGACCTGGCTGTGCAGCACGACGCCCGCTTGGCAGAGATGAACTTCGGTGCCTGGGAGGGCCGGCCATGGTCGGCCATTCCGCGTGAAGACCTCGAGGCATGGACGGCCGATTTCGCCGACGCCCCCGCCGGCGCCCATGGCGAGAGCGTGCGCGCCTTCATGCAGCGCGTGGCCGCCGTGCACGACGAATGGCTGGCCGGCGAAGGCGATGCGCTGTGGGTCACGCATGCAGGCGTGCTGCGCGCCGTGACGCTGCTGCAGCGCGGCGTTCGCTGCGCAGAAGCGGCTGCCGACTGGCCCGCGGGCGAGCTTGCCTTCGGCGGCTGGCTCACTTTCGACGATTCGCCCGGCCGCTGACGCACTGACGCACCGACGCACCGACGCGGCGGCGGCTACTTGCCGTTGTGCCCGCGTTCCAGCCGCATGCGTTCGGCCACGGCGTCGCGCCCGTGCGCGTCGAGCTTCAGGTAGATGTTCTTCAGGTGCCATTTCACCGTGTCGAGCGACAGGCCGAGCGTGAGCGCGATCTTCTTGTTCGGCATCGGCTGCACCAGCAACTCGGCAATTTCGGCCTCGCGCAGCGTGAGCAGCCGGGTCAGGCCTCGGTCGTCCTGAAAGCGGACGGCCGGCGGCACGGTGTGTTCGTCGCGCTGCGACCGCGCCAGCGCCTCGATGCGCTCGATGAAGAACACCAGCACGGGGTCGAGGCTGGGCACCGTGCGCGTGGCCTGGATCAAGTGCAACGCGTTGTCGTCGGCGCCCAGCAGGGTCTGCATCAGGCCCAGCCGGTGACCCATGCGAAGGGCCGCCCGGACGCGCGCGCACGAAGCCTCGGCGCGCCCGAGCCGGCGCTCGACCTCGGCCGCCTGCAGCTGCAGCGCGGTCACGAGGCCGACCTGGCCGCGCTGCCTGTAGCGCTGCGCCAGGGCCTCGATCTTCGACAGCGCCAGCTGCAGGGCGGCCGGCTGGCCCTCGTGCATTGCCATGCGGATGCGCGCCTGCTCCAGCACGTCGGCCACCTGCCGCAAGGCGCTCGACTCGGCGCCCGGACGCCGGGCATGCAGCGCCTCGATGTCCTGCAGGGACACCCGGGCCGCATCGGCGTCGTGCCGCGCCAGCTGGATCCGAAGCTGCTCGAGCAGCACGCAGGCCAGCGCGTGGTCCAGCCCCAGGCGCTGCAGGAGGCTCGCGGACTGCCCGAGGTGGGCGAGGGCTTCGCCCCATCGGCCGGCGGCCTGCTGCGCGCGGTTCGACACGATGATCATCCGCAGTGTGGTGTCGGGGATCAGCCCGTCCTGCGTGCCCGGCTGTTCCTCGATGAAACGCGCGGCCACCACGGGGCCTTGCTGTTCGTACAGCACCTCGGCCAGCAACTGGGCCGTGAGCCGCGCCGCCTCTGCGCAGCGCGTGCCGCGTTCCTGCATCTCGCGCAGCACGTTGCGGTAGATGCGTTCCGCGCGGTGCATCTGGCCTTCGATGGCGTAGGACAGGCCGATCAGGCACTGGCCCACCAGCGAGCCGAACAGCGTCTCGACGACGGGCTCGCCGTTGACCGTGGCCATCGGTTCGTCGTGCTGGATCTGCCGCGCCCGCTCGAACTCGCCGTTGCGCAGGTGCAGCCAGGTCAGCACGTTGCGCCGGCCGGCCCGGGAGAATTCGTCGGCGGCCGCCGGCGGTGCCAGCAGCTCGGGGAGCCGCTGCGCAAGCGCGTCGCTGTCGTCGTGCCGAATCGCGAGCAGGCAGTCGAGCAGGGTCAGCCGGTAGCGCATGGCGGGCGCGAGCTCGTGCGGCGCAGCGCGCAGCCGGGCGATGCTGCGCGCGCAGTCGTCCAGCCGGTAGTCGGCCAGCGCGACCCAGGCCGTCCACAGCCGCAGGTTGGCGTTGCCTTCCAGCGTCGCGGGGTCGAGTTGGCGCACCAGGGCGATGGCTTCGACCACCTGGCCCTGGACGAACAGCGCCGCCGCGCCGCGCTCGGCCAGCCTGGTGGCCGTCTGCGTGTCGTTCGCGGCCAGCGCGTGCCGCACGGCCTGGTAATGCATGCCCCTGACCGCGAGCGGTGGCCAGGCCTTCGCATGCAGCCTCAGGCGCTCGGCCTCGGGCCACGACGCCAGGCGCGCCAGCAGCACGCGGCGCAGCAGCGGGTGCAGTTGCCACCAGCGCTCGCCGGCCGGGCTTTGCGGCACGACCGACAAGAGGCCGTCGCGCGCCAGAGGAGCCAGCAACTCCGCGCACAGCGACGCACCGTACCCGGCGCCGGCCAGCTCGGCGCACAGCGATGCGCTGAAGCGGGTGGGGGCGGCGCAGAGGGTGAGCAGGCGCAGCTGCGTCGCGGAGAGCCGGGGAAAGACATGGGCGGCGAAATACGCGGCAAACGGCGCGAGCTCGGCCAGGCCCTCGGGCGGAGGCAACAGCGGCTGCGTGCCGCGCCGGCGGCGCAACACGGCGCTCGCCAGCCGCAGCAGGCCCGGCCAGCCCTGGCTCAGGCGATGGATGGCCGAGGCGGTGCGCTCGTCGATGTCGGGCAGGCGCATCCGCAGGTAGTCGATCGATTCCGGCAGGCTGAAGCGCAGGTCGTCGCTGCGCAGTTCCAGCGCGCTGTTCGACCCCGGGGCCGGTGCCAGCGTCGTCGGCAGGCTGTCTCGGCTGGCAAAGACACAGCGCAGGTTCGGCGGTGCGTACGCGACGAGCAGTTGCAAGGCGTTCAGCACGTTCTCGCTTTGTGCGCTGTGCACGTCGTCCACGATCAGCACGAGCTTGCGGCCATGGGCTGCAATGCCCTGCACCAGCGCGATGACCAGCCGCTCGATCGCGTCGGCGTCGGGGCGGGCGTGTGCCACGGCGCGCCGGGGAATCGCGGGGTCGACCGCGGCCAGGGCCGCCATGAGCGCCGTCATGAAATGCAGGTCGCCCTCCGCGAGGCTGTCCAGCTTCACCCAGGCGATGTCGGTGCCTGCGGCGACGAGTTCACGCTGCCAGGTGAGCAACAGCGAACTCTTGCCGAAGCCGGCGGGCGCCTGCAGCACGATGCAGCGGCGGTGGTCGGGCGCGGACAGCCGGACGAGCAGGCCCTGACGGGCCAGCAGGCGGCGGCTTCGGGTGCGCAGTGAGGGTGTTCCGGGGTGGCGTGCAGCTTGCATCTGCCCCGGATTCTCATGCATCCCGCAGGCCATATGTATCCCATGTTCGAGGGTTTGCCCACCCCGCCCATCAAGGGTGGGGTGCAACGTGCAAAGGCGGCCGATGACGTGATGAACCACCATGGAGTCCTGCACATGTTCGATCTCTCGAATTTCAAAATCGGCGCCCGCCTGGGACTGGGTTTTTCGCTGTTGCTGTTGTTGCAACTCGTCATCGCGGGCATCGGCCTGCACGAGATGGCGAACCTGTCGGAGCGCATCGCGTTCGCGACCGAGGTGGGGGCGCGCAAACTCGACCAGCTGAACAACGTGCAGTCGGCCATCGGCAAGCGGGCCATTGCGGCGCGCAACCTGGCCCTGGTGACGGACCCGGCCGCGCAGAAGGGCGACGTCGAGCTGGTGGCGCGCTCCCAGCGCGAGATCGACACCGGACTGCAGAACCTGGCCACGGTCATGGCCGACGCGGGCTCCAGCAATGCCGACGAGCGCCAGATGCTGGAGAAGCTGCGTGCCCTGGAGGCGCAATACCTGCCCATTGCCACCAAGGTGCTGACGCTGGCGACCTCGAACCAGACCGAGGCAGCGGTCAAGGTGCTGACGCAGGAATGCATGCCGCTGCTCAACCAGGTGCTGGCGCATGTCTCCACCTTCCAGCAACTGCTGAAGAAAAGCGCCGACGACAGTGCGGCGTCCGCCCAGGCGGCCTACCAGCGGGCCAAGTGGATCATCCTGTCGATCAGCGGCGCGTCGCTGGTGGGCGGGCTGCTGCTGGCGTTCCGCATGACGCGCTCCATCACCGTGCCGCTCGGCCAGGCGGTGACGGTGGCGCAGCAGGTGGCCTCCGGCGACCTGACGGCGCGCATCGAGGTGGCCGACAGGTCGGAGTCCGGCCTGCTGATGAACGCGCTGCGCTCCATGAACGACGAACTGGCCAAGGTGGTCGGGCAGGTGCGCGCGGGCACCAATTCCATCGCCACGGCGTCAGGCCAGATCGCCACGGGCAACCGCGACCTGTCGTCGCGCACCGAGGAGCAGGCCAGCTCGCTGGAGCAGACGGCGGCGTCCATGCAGGAGCTCACGTCCACCGTGAAGCAGAACGCGGACAACGCGCGCCTGGCCAACCAGCTGGCCGACTCGGCCTCCCAGGTGGCGTCGCGCGGCGGCGCGGTGGTCGACCAGGTGGTGGAGAAGATGGCGTCGATCAATGCGTCGTCGCGCAAGGTGGTGGAGATCATCGGCGTGATCGACGGCATTTCGTTCCAGACCAACATCCTGGCGCTGAATGCGGCGGTGGAGGCGGCCCGCGCAGGCGAGCAGGGGCGGGGCTTTGCCGTGGTGGCCTCGGAGGTGCGCAACCTGGCCCAGCGCTCGGCGGCGGCGGCCAAGGAAATCAAGACGCTGATCGGCGACTCGGTGAGCGAGGTTCACGCGGGCAGCGCGCTGGTCAACGAGGCCGGCAAGACCATGGAAGAAATCATGGGCAGCGTGCGGCGGGTGACGGACATCATGGCCGAGATCACCTCGGCCAGCCAGGAGCAGTCGACAGGCATCGAGCAGGTCAACGACGCCATCAAGCAGATGGACCGCACGACCCAGCAGAACGCGGCGCTGGTGGAGGAGGCCTCGGCCGCCGCGCAGTCGATGAACGATCAGGCCGCGGGGCTGGTCGACGCGGTCAGCATGTTCAAGCTGCGCTGAGCCTTCATCCGGTCGAGTTCAGTTCAGGTCAGTTCTTCTGGCGCCACTGCGCGCGCCAGAGCTTTTCCAGTTGCGGTGCCAGCGCGGCCGGCGGCGTGCCGACCAGGCGGTTGCGCCCGTCGCGCTGCACCAGCCCGTAGATGCGGCCCGAGCCCTGGTCGTACAGGGCGACGGCGTTGTTGTCGTAGCAGTCGTGTGGCTTGCAGAAGGCGTGCAGCAGGTAGCGCGTGCCCTCGACCGTGACCCATTGCGGCTCGGGCGCCGGGCCTTCGCGGCGCACCAGCCATCGGTCGTTCTCGCGCGCGCCCAGGGCGGCGCGCCAGGCCTTCTGCATGGCAGGGCCCTGCGCCAGGGCGGCGGGGCTGCCGGTGGGCGGCCTGTCTCTTATACACATCTGACGCTGCCGACGAAGCGCCACACGTGTAGATCTCGGTGGTCGCCGTATCATTA